>JAQVBN010000058.1 GCA_028690275.1 Minisyncoccota bacterium
TTTTTTTAAATGCAACCATTCCAGCCAAAGAAATAGAAAAAGAAAGAGGAGCAATAAAGGAAGAGTTTAATATGTATTTAGATAGTCCGATGAGATATATTTGTGAAATTTGGAAATCAACACTCTATGGAGATCAGCCAGCAGGAAGAGACATTATTGGAACTAAAAAAACAATTGCCAGCATTACAAGAAAACAAATTTTAGACTACAAACAATCTCAATATGTTGCTTCAAACACTATTGTTTGTGTTGCTGGAAAAATAAACGAAGAAGAAGTCATTGAAAAAATCAAGAAGTCATTTAGGGATATTCCTAGAGGAGTTTCTAAAATCAAAGAGCCTGTTGTTGATGATCAAAAAGAACCAAAAGTTTTATTGTACAAAAAAAAGACAGATCAGTCGCAGATAGCTCTTGGTTTTAAAGGGTACAATATTTCTCACAAAGATAGAATTGTTTTAGAGGTTATGGCCGATTTACTAGGAGGACCAATGTCTTCAAGGATGTTTACCGAAGTAAGAGAGAAGCAAGGATTAGCTTACGATGTTAGAACTTACAATGATGCCGATACAGATATAGGGAGTTTTGTTACTTTTTCAGGACTTGATAACAAAAAGATATATCAAGGAATTTCTTCTATACTTAAAGAGTATGAAAAATTAACTTTAAGGAAAGTTCCAGAGAAAGAACTTCAAAAAGCAAAAAATTACTTGAAAGGTAAAACTACATTATTCCTTGAAAATTCAAACGCTAAAGCTCAGTTCTATGGGATTCAAGAAGTTCTTAAGGGGAAGATAATGGATGTAGATGCTTTATTTAAAGAGATTGATAAAGTTACCAAAGAAGATATTTTAAGAGTAGCAAAAGATGTTTTTATTTTTAATAAATTAAATTTAGCCATAATTGGCCCTTTTGAATCAGAAGATAAATTTAAAAAAATACTATTAAAATATGGAACAAAAAACAATAAAAATTGATCTTTCATGGAAATCTATTGCAAGAGTTTTTACTTTTGCCTTATTTGTTTATTGTCTATTTTATTTCAGCGAAATAATTCTTTGGGTGTTTTTAGCTCTTGTTATTTCATTTTTATTTAATCCTTTAATAGATGCTTTGGAGGCTAAAAAGTTTCTAGGGCGATTTCAGCTATATTAATTTACGGAATTTTTATGGGCTTGATAATTTTATTCACTTTAAGTTTTTTTCCACCATTAATTACAGAACTTTCTTCTTTGGCAAGTAACTTCTATGTTTACGCAAATAGTTTTTTAAGTTTTTTGAGTGAATATGGATTTAATGTTCCTGATTTCGCTAACTTGTTTTCTACTTTTCAGGAACAAATAACGGGTATTGTAAAAAATACAGTTTCTTTTGCTGGTAGTATTATGGGGCAACTCTTTGCTTTTATGACAATTTTCACTTTAGCTATTTTCTTATCAATCGAAAAACAATTTCCGGTTAATTTTATTAAAATATTTACTATTACAAAAGAGACAGAGGAAAGGGTTTTATCTACTTTCGAGGAAAGTAAAAAACAAGTTGTGGGATATTTTAATGCTAAATTATTAGCCTGTGTTTTTATAGCCATAGCTACTTTTGTTTTCTTATCAATCCTTGGCATGAAGTATTCTTTACTTCTTTCAATTTTTGCAGGTATTTTAAATATCGTACCTATAGTGGGACCGATTATTTCTTGTCTTTTAATGGTATTTTTTGCCGCCTTTGATTCTTGGGTTAAGGTTTTGATTGTAGTTGTTTTTTCTATTTTAATTCAACAAATTGAAAGCAATATAATTGTTCCTGTTTTGACTAAAAAAATATTAGGCATTCCAACAGTTTTAGTTTTATTATCAGTTCTTATTGGAGCAAAGATTGGAGGTCTTCTTGGGGCTATTTTTATCATTCCAGTTGTTGGAATCATATATGATTTTATTCAAAAATATTTTAACAGAAGAAAAGAAAAAGTAAGGATGCTAAAATAAATGTTATATATTATCGGAACGCCAATTGGAAACTTAAAAGATATTACTATTAGAGCAAAGGAAACTTTGGAAAAAGTTGATGTTGTTTTAGCGGAAGACACAAGAGTGACTAGAAAATTATTAGACTCTTTTGATATTAAAAAAGAAATTATTCGTTTTGACGAACATGCAGATGAAGCTAAATTTCGGGAGGTTGAAAATTTAATTAAAGACAGAGACGTCGCTTTTGTTTCTGACGCTGGGACTCCAAACATTTCTGATCCTGGATTTAGATTGGTAGCTCGTTTTAAAGAACAGGTTGAAATTATTCCTATTCCTGGAGTTTCTGCTATAACTACTCTTGCGAGTGTTGCCGATATTCCCATGGATAAATTTATTTTTATGGGCTTCCCTCCAGCAAAAAGAAAAAGAAAAAAGTTTTTTGAAGAAGTTTTTAATTCTAAATATCCAGTTGTTCTTTACGAATCAACACATAGAATTAAAAAAACACTTTCAGAATTAAAAGAATTAGAAGATTTCGAGTGTGTTATTGGAAGAGAATTAACTAAAAAATTTGAAACAATATATTACGGAAAAATTAGTGAAATAAAAGTTGAAGAAAAAGGTGAATTTGTTTTAATTATTAAAAGATAAAAATATGAACAATAAATACGTAACAGCTGCCATTGATTATGTTAATGGTTCTCCTCATTTAGGACATGCTCTTGAAAAAATATATGCTGATGTTTATTCAAGACATTTAAGAAAAAACAATAGAGTCTTTTTATTAACAGGAACGGATGAGAACAGTTTAAAAAATGTAAGATCAGCAGAAAAAGAAGGAATGACTGTTTCTGATTTGGTAGATAGAAATGCTTCTAGATTTAAGAGTATGCAAGAAGCTCTTAATTTATCTTACGATGATTTTATTAGAACAACAGAAGAAAGACATTTTTTGGGAGCCCAAAAATTATGGAAAGCTTGCGAAAAAGATATTTACAAAAAAACATACAGAGGTCTTTATTGTGTTGGATGCGAAGAATATTACAAGGAAGAAGATTTGGAGGATGGATGTTGTCCTATCCATAAGACAAAATTAGAAGTAGTTGAAGAGGATAATTTCTTCTTTAAATTAACTGATTATCAAAAACAATTAGAAGAAATAATTGAAAACGATACCGTTAAAATTATTCCAGAAACAAGAAAAAACGAAGTTTTAAGTTTTATCAAATCAGGACTTCAAGATTTTTGTATTTCAAGATCAAACGAAAGGGCTAAGGGTTGGGGGATTAGTGTTCCAGGAGATGACACACAAAAGATGTGGGTTTGGTTTGATGCTCTTTCTAGTTATATTTCAGTTTTAGGTTATGCAAATGATGAAAAGAACTTTGAAGACTTTTGGCAGAACGGAGAAGCCTGTCATTTTATTGGTAAAGACATTTTAAGATTCCATGCCATATATTGGATAGCAATGCTACTATCTGCTAATTTAAAACTACCAGACAAGATATTGACTCACGGTTTTATAACTGTTGATAATCAGAAAATGAGTAAGAGTCTCGGAAATGTGATTGATCCTATTGAACTAGCTTCTAAATATGGAGCTGATCCAATTAGATACTTTCTTTTAAGTGAGTTTAAGCCAGTAGGAGATGGAGATTTTTCATACGAGAAGTTTAAGAATAAGTATAATGCTGATTTATCATCTGGCTTAGGAAATTTAATTTCTAGAGTTCTAACCTTAGTTGAAAAGAAAAACTTAATAGGAGAAAAAATAGTTGTTTCTGATGATTTTAAAAAAGTATTTGATGAGGCCACGGTAAAGTGTGATAACTTTTTAGATAATTTTGAATTTAACGAAGGCGTTAGTACTATTTGGGAATTGATTAAAGTTTTAGATAAATACATCGAAGAAACTAAACCTTGGCAAGTGGAAGATAAAAAAGAATTAGTAGAAATATTTTCCAAATTAGTTTATGGAATTAGAAAAATTGCAGAAATGTTAAAT
>JAQVBN010000059.1 GCA_028690275.1 Minisyncoccota bacterium
AAAAGTCATCATTATCTATTAAATGGATATATTCCAAGATTAAACTACCAACGCTATTATTTTTTATTCCTGTTAATTTAGAATAATCTAAATTATCCAATATTATCTTAATCTGATTTTCATCTAAGTCTTGGTAATGATAAATATTCGCAAGATTATTCCCATGTGTTTCAGTTATTTTTTCTCCAATTAATTTAAGATATTTTTCTTTTTTTAACAATGGATTTCTCAAAACATACTGCCAAGGTAGTTCTGAATAATTTCTATTACATTGCTCTTTAACAGATTTTAATGAACTACTACCCCAATGCCTTAAATTATATTGAAAGAAATTGCCATTACAATTATAATGATTTCTCATAGTATTAAAAAATATATCTAATTCTTCTTCATTCCAATCTATAGGTAATTTAAAATTAACAATATCTTTAGGTGTTTTTATATTATAAATATTAAACATTTCTATAATAGAATCTTTATGAGAATAATATTCAGTTAATACCCCTAACCATAGTGGAGTTTCTTCACTTGACCAAGATTCTTCATAATCCTTTTTATAGATAATCCCAATAAATTCTGAAAAATTATCCTTATTAATATTTTTTAATACTTCGTCAATAATTATAGAACTTTTACATTTTTCAATAGATGATTTTACTTCATTTTTTAATTGTCTTACTTCATTATGTAATTTATTATTCTCTTCTTTTAAACTAGTATTATTATTTTTGATATTATCAATTTCACTTTGAACTGAAGCTAATAAAATAGTTTTGCATTTCTCTCTATATTCTAAAAACAATTCATCTAACGGTGTTGGTTCATAAATTTGTTCATCATAATACTCTTCATATCCATACATATTTATTCCTTCTTTCTTTCTTTTTAATAATTTTATTACCAAATGTGCCTTTTGTTCAAATATCGATGCCTATAGATTGGGATTCTTTAGTTCCGTTTTAGCACATATCAGCGTTAATTCCCAAATAATTTAATAGTCCATATATAAATTCATATCCATAAGAACTAAAATCATAAATACATTCTGTTTCACCATTTATATTGTCTGTTTCAACCCAAACACTATCATTATCAATAATAATTTGATATTCAGATGGTGTTTCTTTTACTCTATCAAACCAATATTTATCTTCATCTGTAAAATGCAAATTAATTACTCCTTTCTAAAAATCGTTAGCAAATACAGTATTTATAAACTCTCCCACTTCTCAGTTAATTTATCTAATATTTCGGACAGAGGTGTATTAGAAGTTAAATTACTATTCAATTTTTCATTAACTACTTTTAAACAATCTTCCGCAGAGCATCTTGATAGTACAAAACTCAATGGTTTCATTTTAGATAAATCTTCAACGCATTTAGTAATTTCTTTATCTGAAATATCCAAATTATGTTTAACTACCAATTCTTTAATCTTATTAGAAGCATCAATTTTTTGTTCTGGTAAATCCATTAAATGTTCCTCCTTAACCTTAATTTAATAAGATAAAACACAATATTTATAATAATTTATTTCCATGCTCCTAATGGATCAGGCACATACGTAATTGATGTTCTCCATTGCCATCCACTGTGAACCTCACACGACTAAAGTCGCGTGCTTCTAATCTTACGATTAAAATTTCCTGCTTCATCGTCCTCGTAACCTACTAACTCTACAGGCTTAAATTCGGATAATTCCTACCCTATTTTATTATCTTAAACTATATCGCTATTCCCAATTCTCTTAATCCTTCTTTTAATATATTCTTACTAGCATTTTCATCTCTTTGATGGACTGCTCCACATTCAGTGCAAACCCATTCTCTTATGGATAAACATTTTACTTCCTTATTTTTATGCCCACAATCTGAACATATTTGACTTGAAGCAAACCAAGGACTTATTTTATGATAAATTTTACAATTCCATTCAGATTTATACTTTAACTGTTTTGTAAATTCACCCCAAGATACATCTTGAATTGCTTTTGCTAGTTTATGATTTTTAACCATATTCGCAATCATTAAATCTTCGCTGATTATCACTTGGTTATCATTAACAATCTTTGAAGATAATTTATGTTGAAAATCATGTCTAATATTAGTTATTTTTTCATGTATTCTTGCTATTTTTATGCTTTGTTTCTTGAAATTATTACTACCTTTAACCATTTTAGCTTGTTGTCTTTGTAATTTTGTTAATTTTTCTTCATATTGCTTTAATACTCTTGGATTATCTACATGAGTACCATTAGTGTCAATGATAAATTCCTTGATACCCAAATCAAAACCGAGCATATTACTATTTTCTAATAGCACTTCATGCTCAACTTCTACATTAAAAGAAACAAAGTATTTATTGCTTGGCGTTTTAGATATTGTAGCAAATAATATTTTACCTTTGAATTCTCTATGTAGTTTTGCTTTAATCCATTTTAATTTAGGTAATTGAATTCTATTATTCTCATAATCAACTTTAATATTATTATTTGTAAAATTGGTTTTATAGGAATAATGATGATCTCGTTTAGATTTAAACTTAGGAAATCCTTGATTCTTATTACCTTTCTTAATTTCTCTAAAGAAATTTTGATAAGCTGAATCTAAGTCATAAATAGAATTAGTCAAAGCAAATTTATCTACTTCTTTAAGCCAAAGATATTGTTTTTTTAATTCTCTATTACAATAATTATTACAATCAGTTTTAGAAATAGATTTTTGTTCTGTTTTATATAGATCAATTCTTTTTGCTAAAAGTTGATTATAAACAAATCTCACACAACCGAATGTTTTAGCTAGCTGTATTTTTTGATCTTGTGTTGGATATATACGATACTTAAATCCTTTTATGACTATTTTCATAGATAAATTCACCTCGCTTTCTATTTTTCTTTTTGACTATTGATATAATTTCTTATTTGTTCTTCAGTATTTTCACTTACTGTTGCTACAAAATAAGAAGGATTCCATAAGTGTCCACCCCATAATTTTCTTTTTAATTGAGGATACTGCTTCATCATTAATCTAGCTGAAACGCCTTTTAAAGCCTTCATAATATCAGGTATATAATGTTGTGGAGAGCATTCTATCAATAAATGTATGTGGTCTAAATCACCATTTATTAATAAAATTGTAAACTGATTATCTTTAGCTATCTTATTTAATATTTCTTTAAGTTTGTTTTCTCTAATTGTATCTAATATTTTATGTCTATATTTTACGCACCAAACTATATGATACTGGATAGAGTAGACATAACCCCTTCCATGATATACTTGAGACATATATTATCACCTCTATATAATAGTAACATATGTATTTTGTAAAGTCAAGCATATCAGTGGCTTTGAGCATTATTGTGTTAACATATGTGTTTCCGACCTAACTCATGGCTGAAGCCACGAGAGTGCGGTCGATATCTTCAAATTCAGTATTAATATTCTGCCCTTCCGTAAATACATCAGATAACTTTACTTCTTTTGTAATATCGTACCCTTTATGTATCATCCACTCAGTTAACTTATTAAATAAGTTTTTAATATATAATCTTTCTCCATTTTTGCCATTTCTAAATTGATATATAGTTTCAACACTTATTGAATAAGTCTTTTCTTTTTTATTGTAAATTATATCAATATTGTTTAAGGTATTTAAATTAGCTTCTTTACTACCAGTTACATCGTTAGAAGATATAACACCCCATATAAATTCATATGTATCATCCTTATTTGAATTTGGTTGAAATAATTTTATTATTTTTTGCAACATAGCATTCCTTTCTTTTCTCTTTATTCATTATTAGATCAAATTGTTTTAGATGCCAACCTACTAAAATACCAAGCATTAATATACAAATAAATTCTAACCACCACATAATTTTCACCTCGTTAATATATTCGTTGAATTGTTTTGGGTT
>JAQVBN010000060.1 GCA_028690275.1 Minisyncoccota bacterium
CTCGGAATTGAACTTGGTTGGGCTAATGTGTATAACATTCCAGTTCTTTGTTTGAATAAAAAAGGAAGTAAGGTATCAAAATCACTTCAAGTTGTAACTAACAATTTTGTTGAATATTCCAACGAAGAAGATTTGATAGAGAAGATTATAGGTTTTTTAAAATAATGAATATCAAAGAATTAAAACAATTTTTAGAAGAAGCTAAGAGAGAAACTTACGCAAATGAAAAAGCTGAAAAAGTTTCTTCTAGTCGTTTAGCTTCTGAAGATTATGAATTTCAAAAAGGCGATTTTCTTTATCACGATACTTACTTTGGAAAATATGATTTTATAGGAGAAGAAATAGTTTATTTTAAAAAGGTTCCCGTATGGGGGATGAATTATTGTGGATATATTTTAAATAAAGATATTGATAAAGAAGAATTATATAAGTTTTTAAGAGAGGCTTTAATGAAAGGTTTTATTAGGGGACCGAAATTATTTAAAAAAGATAATTGGAAATATGAAAGTATGGAGGGAGGTTTGGAAAGATTTAATGGAATTGAAACAATATTTTTTAATGATGTTTTGGTTTACGAAGCAAATTATCATGGGGCGTTTATTCAATAACAGATTTATGATTTTTGCAAAAAAAAACAGATTAGAGATATAGTTGTGTATCATAAATCTGTTTGCCGGAAATAAGCCCTTTTGTGGTTATTCTCACGTTGAAGTTCGCTCCCTTGTTTTCAAAAATGGCAGTTACATAGTATCCAGTAACATATCCATCAGCCCAACGAGACCAAACTTTTTGCTCAAAGATTTCGAGTATTTCGCAGTCGTGACATCCATAAACTGCAATTTCCAACATTTTACCGAACAATGGAATCTTTGCGTCTAGTTGAAAAACTGCAAGGATTTTTCCATCATCTTGTTTTGTTTCAAAAACATCAAAACCTTGTTCTGTTTTAGTAAGACTAAATGGTTTATTCCAAACATATTTAGACTTAGATAAAAAAGTAAGATTTCCGATACTGAAACAGTAGTTTTCTCCTTTCATACCATCTAGGTCAAGAGTATGACCATCGAACATGAATTGTTCTCTTTCCACGAATTTCATAAATGGACCTTTTTAATAATAACATATATCTTTAAAAAGTCAAGAGTAAATGTGAGATAGTGTATTATTGTTTTTTTTGTTATAATTTTCATATGAACAATTTTCCTAAAATTATATTATTTGATATTGATGGAGTTTTATTAAACCTTCCTTATTATTTTAGTCACGTTCTTTTAGAAAGAGAATACAAGGAAGCTCATAATGTTTGTGAAAGATTTTATACTAGCGACGAACATGAACAAACTCTTTTGGGAAAATTAGATATCAAAAAAGTAATTGAACCTCATCTTAGAGAGTTTAATTGGGAAGGAACCTGTGATGATTATTTTAATGATTTATTTGAATTTGAATCAAATTTCTTTGATCAAGAAATGCTAAGTTTAGTTAAACGAATAAAAGATAGTGGGGTAGAATGCTTTTTATGTACAGATAAAAATAAACCTAGATTTGATTTTATTATAAATCATCCTAGTATAAAAAATATTTTTGAAGAAAGTTTTATTTCTTGTGATATTGGTTTTTTAAAAGTACAAGAAGGTTTCTGGAAATATGTTTTAGATGACCTTAAGAATAGATATCCCGATATCAAACCAGAGGAAGTTGCTTTTTTTGACGACAAGCAAGCCAATATTGATACTTCTTTGAAGTTTGGTTTTAATTCTTTTTTATTTACTAATATAGAAAAGTTCAAGAAAGATTTAAACCTTGAGGCCTTCTAATATTGACATAAATGTTATAATGATATAACATTAAGTTATAAATAATTAACATTAATAACATGTCTAAACTTGATTACAAAACAAAACTTTATATTGGTTTCTTAATATTTATCTTCAACATAGTTCTTCAAACCGTGTGTGAATTAAATAGTATTATTTATTCTCTCTTAACTGCCTTGGCTGTATTTTTCTTAGTTTTAGGATTAAGAGAAAAAAGATTTGAAAACGAGATTAAAAAAGACGAAAGAACGGATAAGGTGGCTGCATACGCGGGGCACTTAACTTTTTTCATCACTTTTTTAACAACAGCTATTTTATGGCAACTAAACTATTTTTTAAATATTACTTTTAATATTAATGTTTTATTAGGGGGATTGTTTTTTGGACAACTTGCTGTTTATTTTATAGCTCGTTCTTATTACAATAAAAAAATATGAAAACAAGGATAAAAGAATTAAGAGCAAGATATAACTTAACTCAAGAAGATCTAGCTAAGAAAGTTAATGTTAGAAGGGAAACAATAGTTTTTTTAGAAAAAGGTAAATATATGCCATCGTTAAAACTTGCTTACGATGTGTCTAAGGTTTTTGAGTCTAAAATAGAAGAGGTCTTTATTATTGATTAGATTTCTATTATAATATAGGAGATGCTTAATAATATTGTAACAATACTTACATTCCCTGGAGTTATAGTTCACGAATGGGCTCATAAAACAATGTGTGAGCTTTTTGGTGTAAAGGTTCACAAGGTTGTCTATTTCTCCTTACTGGGAAGGAATAATGGTTACGTTCTTCATGATGAGCCTAATAATTATGCTCAAGTTTTTGGAATTTCTGTAGGACCTCTATTTTTCAATTCTTTATTAACTGTAATTTCTACCATTATTGCTGTTCAATTTTTCAGGGAAGATTTTTTATACTATTTTTTATTATGGTTAGCTTTTTCTATAGGAATGCATGCTTTTCCAAGTAATGGTGACGCAAAAAACTTGATGAATTACAGTAAGAATGTCTTAAAGAAATGGTATAATCCATTGAATTGGTTTCACTTATTAACTTTTCCCTTAGTTTTTCTTATTTGGATTATGAATGAATTGAAAATTTTTTGGCTTGATGCCGCTTATTCTTTTTTATTAATTTATGTTACAATAATAAACATATGAACAAAAATTTTTTAATAATTTTAATAGTTGTTTTTTTAGCAGTATTTGTTTTCTTCTATATTAATGAAAACAAAAAAACAGACGAGCCAACTCTTGTTTTTGAAGAGATTAAAGGGCTTGATACAAAATATATTTCAGGGGCAACTTGGCCACCAGAAATTACTATTTCAGAAGCGTCAGAATTAGTTTGTAACGAAACAGCGTCAGAGAGTAGTGTTTCAAAAAGAGTATATAAGCAAGTTGTAAATAATCAAGAATATTGTATTACTGCTTCAAGTGAAGGAGCTGCAGGCTCAGTCTACACAGAATATTCTTATTCAACGATTAAGTTTAGTAAGCTCATTACTTTAGATTTCACTCTAAGATTTGTTAATTGTTATAACTATGACGGAGAAGATCAAGCTGCTTGCATTGCCGAGAGAGAATCGTTTGATGTTACTAACAATATAGACGAAATTATTTCAAGCTTGGAATATAAGTAAATATATGAATTTTACAGAAAAACAAAAAGATTTATTATTCAGAAGACCTTTTGTTGTTTTAGCAACTTCAAGTCTTTACAATGATCCAAGAGCTATTATCGTTGAAGTTGATAAGGCTGAGGATGGTAAGTTAATAATAACTGATAATCAAATGGTTAAAACGAGAGAAAATATTTTAGAAAATAAAAATGTTTTTCTTTTAGCTTTTGAAGAAGATTATAGCTATTGTTTAAAAATTAAAGGTTCGGCTAAATATTTTACCGAAGGAGAGCATTTAGATTTTGTAAAAAGTTTAGAGACGAATGAAGGGTATTCGCCCAAAGGAGTTATCATTGTTGATGTTGAAGAAGTTATAG
>JAQVBN010000061.1 GCA_028690275.1 Minisyncoccota bacterium
CCAATCACTTGGAACCCTCATAGTTAACCCTAAACCTTCCTCTGTAATAATTTTTGTATCACCTTCTATTTGTTCTTGAATTTTTCCATTTTCAAAATCATAATATCCTGGTTGCTCTGCATTGAGCTTTAAATATAATTCATAACCAAAATAAACCACTAAAAGTATTATAACCCCAATTAATATTTTCTTTGTAAGTTTTTCCATAATATTATTAATAATTAATTAATTTTTTAAATAATCACATAACATATGCCCATAAGCCCCTAAGAATCAATCCCGATAATAGTGCTAAGGCAATATTGAATATACTACGTAATAAAAACGTGTAAAAATTAGCTCTTCCAAATATCACATCACTCCATGAAGCATATCCTCCAATACATTTGATAGCCATCCAACCAGTTATACACTTCAAGATAAAAATAAAATCAAAAACAAACAATGTAGTCAAAGAAAAGAATATATATTCCAAAATTCCTACCGAAAAAGGAATCCACTCAAAATATTTTCTTTTCTTCCTAATTATTGCTTGCTTATAGTAAGATTCGTAAAATATTTTTTGTTTTTCTTTGTTTCTTTTTTCCTTCTTAAATTCACGAAGTAATGATTCGGCATTATCACCCTTTCTTTTCTCTAAATAATTGGAAAAATCCTTCGATGCTTTTGAGCAAAGCAACAACAAGATGATATATAGTAACGATAATAAAATAAAAAGTATCATAATTAATTTATAATTATAAAATATTAAAACTTACTAAATTAAAATCCGCAAATTAGTTGCGGATTAAAAACTGTACCCCTGCTTGTAAAGAATTATTTTAACAATTAATATAAGCAATTCTTGTCTTGTCATTTGAGACAATGGCTTGTTCAAATTAAAAATTGATTCAAGAGTATTGTCTATCACAGGCTCTTCTTCCTTACTAATTATCTGTGCTTTAATTTCGTACCCCCACCTCTTCAATGAATTCGTATCAATAGTACTATCAGCCATTATAGGAACGATAATAATGGAATCATACTCATTATTAATATCGGGAATTAAAACTTTTCCGTCCTTAAACTCATTAAGCTCCAAGTTACCAACTGTATATTTTCCATCTTTTGTTTTTGCAATATATTTAGCCTTAATGTTGGCTCCATCTTCCCCATTGAAAGTAATTTCTAACTCCCCGTTTCCTCCAGAAAACTTTTGCCATTGAGCAGACCAATTGTATATATTTTGACCTATGGAGATAATAGCGTTTCCTGAATAAGGAAGAAAATTAGAAAAAGGAAGGATGGTAAAATTCTTTAACTTTTCATTCTTAAAACAATACTTATTATTAGAAGAACAATCATTAATAGCTAGAGCCACAACAAAATTATTAAAAACATCTTCAAAAGTTTCTGTATAACCCTTTCTTTTCAAAGCCGTATTAATACTTTCTATTCCAATCGTTGTGGATTTCATGGATTCGGAAAGAATTTCTTTTCCATAATTATCAACAATATAATGAGCGAATAAAAGAATAGAAGCATAATCGTAAACATCTCCGTTCCATTGAGTTAAAGAATCAGAAGGACTAGTAAAGAAATCCTTTATTCTTTGATCAAAATAACCATAAACCTTACTATCTTGGATCATTGTCGCTGCATATTCAGAATAAAGTTCGGCCAACCAAGTGTTTTCTTCTGTATAGGCTTCAGAGTTAGGTTTTTGATTAAGGAAAATTAAATGAGTATATTCATGAATTAAAAAAGAATCAAAGAAAGGGCTGTCTGTTTTTTGAACGTCTAAATAAACCATTTCACTTTCGTTGGATAATGGCGCGACAACCTTTTCATACTTATCAATTACTCGAATATATCCTTTGGCGTCATTTTTGAGGGGATGTAATAAAACAACTACGTTTGTATTATTATCAATTCCTGGATAAGCTTCTCTGCCAAACAAAGAAATAACTTTTGTCTGGTTAATGACAAATCTTTCAGAAATTCCTATCAAATCATTTTCTATCTTGTCCTGCTCTTCCTCGGTTTTAGTATTCCAATAACTAGTATCGATATAGATTTCTAATCCATTCTTTTGCAAAACTTTTGTTGCCTTTAAGGTATAATTAGAAGAATTAGAAGAAAAAGAAGGGTCTATATAAAAAGACTTCTCTGTTAAAACTTCCGCAGAAACATTATTTGTAAAACAAAAAAGTAATACAAATACCATTACAATTTTAAAAAATTCTTTTTTCACATATTAATAATACCACAAAGTATCAAAAAAGCAAAAAGTGAATTATTTTAAAAGCCACTTCCATAGAGGGATGTATTGAATAGTCTTTTCCTTAATAGTTTCAGTTCTCTCTTCGTTCCATGTTATTAGCAATAAACTATCATAAGATATTTCTGAACTGGCCGATATAAGTGCGCTAATTTCTCTTTCTTCCGTTTTCTGCGAACTAATATCATAACATACTTGAATTAAAGAATTGCTCCCAGTTTTATTTTTTATTAAAAAGTCCACTTCTTTGTTGTTTTTTGTTTTATAGTAAAACAAATCATTGTTAGGTTTAAATCCACGCTTTAGAAGTTCTGAAAAAACTAAGTTTTCCATATATTTACCATAATCATCTGAAATTCTAACTGATTTGGATAAAACAAAACCATTATCAACAATATAAAATTTCTTTGGAGATTTAACCCTCTCTTTTTCTTTATTCGAAAATCTATTTAATTGAAAAATTATATACGAATCCTCTAAAGATTTTAAATATTTCTGAATCGTTTCAACACTTTTTATTTCAACAAAGTCCTTCAAACTAGTATAGCTAAATTCTCCCGTAAAATTATTAATTGCATAAGAGCCTAGATTGATAAATTTCTGCTCTGACAGTCTTATTTTTTGTCTCATAATAACATCCTTTAAAAGAGTTGCATCAAAAAGAGTTGAAAGATAATAGCTTGGATCTAAATTTTTTAACACAACTTCTGGATATCCACCATTTATCATATAATCTCGGGAAAAATTTAAAAACTCTCCCTTAGACGAATCTTCAAAATTAACATTTTTTGCCATTAAATATTCTTTAAAATCAAAGGGAAAAACTTCTATTTGGCTATATCTTCCAGTCAAGTGAGTAGCAAGCTCTCCACTCAATAATCTTGCATTAGATCCTGTCACAAAAACATTATACCCCTCTCTGTGCAATCTGTTCACAAACAATTCCCAATTTTCAAGATTCTGTATTTCATCAAAAACTACTGTTTTTGTATTTCCATAAACAGCAATTAAAACATCTAAAATATCGTCGTATTTTTTAATCCTTCGCAATTCAGGCAGCAAAGATTCGTCATCAAAATTTAAAAACATAAAAGGAGCTTTTTTTATTAAAAGCATTAACAAAATAGATTTTCCAACTCTACGAGGCCCGACAACCACTTTTATTAAAGTATTGTTGATTAATTTTTCTGCTTTTTCGAAAATGGTTCTTGGAACATATTCCTTTTTCAAATCATTTTCCAAAACTTTTTTTTGCCTTAAAACTATCTCAAAAAGTAAATTATTCATTTTTTGTCGATTTTATTTGTCTTAATCGACAAAATATTAATATTTTATCGATTATTTATAGTTTAATCGACAAAATATGAAAAGTCAAGCTAAAATAACAAAAAAATCACCCAAACGGTAATTTTTTTGATGTGCTCACTTACAACTTAAAGTTCCTTAGTTGAGTAGGGGTCTCTCTCCCCGTGAGCACAAAACAACTATATCATAATTCTCTAAAAAAGCAACAAAAAAGATGATTATAACAATCATCTAGGAAATGCACATGCCAA
>JAQVBN010000062.1 GCA_028690275.1 Minisyncoccota bacterium
CGCGTTAGCTTTGCCACTACAAGGGTCGACACTTGTAATAGCTAGTGTTCATCGTTTAGGGCGTGGAATACAAGGGTATCTAATCCTTTTCTATCCCCACGCTTTCGTCTCTCAGTGTCAGGATTGCTCCAGTTAGCTGCCTTCGCTTTTGGTGTTCTGTCTGATATCAACGGATTTCACCCCTCCACCAGACATTCCGCTAACCTCTAACATCCTCTAGTCTACCAGTTTTTCCCGCAGCTTCAAGGTTAAGCCCTAAAGATTTAACGAGAAACTTAATAAACCACCTACAGACCCTTTACGCCCAATAAATCCGGATAACGCTTGGGGCACTCGTATTACCGCTACTGCTGGCACGAGTTTTGTCACCCCTTATTCATGAGGTACCGTCATAATATTCTTCCCTCATAAAAGTAGTTTACAATCCGAAGATCTTATTCCTACACGCGACGTCGCTGGTTCAGGCTTTCGCCCATTGACCAATATTCTCGACTGCAGCCTCCCGTAGGAGTATGGCCAGTATCTCAGTGCCATTGTTGGCGGTCAAGCTCTCACTCCGCCTACCCGTCATCGCCTTGGTGAGCTATTACCTCACCAACAAGCTGATAGGGCGCAGACCCATCCCTTACCGGAATAAACCTTTACTGAAATCTGATCTTAAATCATTATCATTAATGAACTAAGATCAAATTTCAGACTATCGGGTATTAGCCTGGAGTTATCCAGGGTATCCCCGTGTAAGGGGTTGGTTATCTACGTATTACTAACCAGTTCGCCACTGTTTCTATCTTCTGCAAGCAGAAAATAGAAACCGTTTGACTTGCATGCCTTATCCACGTCGCCAGCGTTCATCCTGAGCTAGGATCAAACTCTCTAAAAAAATAAGCGGAACAACTCTAAAAAATTATGTTGTTCGTTTAAAAATTGTGAATCGATAAATTTTCAATGTACTGACATCATTATTCTTACTCTAAAAAAATCTATTTGTCAAATCGTGAGCCGGCAGACGGATTCGAACCCCCGACCTACTGTTTACAAAACAGTTGCTCTACCACTGAGCTATGCCGGCCTATTTCTCTTTAAGCTTGTTTTTAATTGTATCAAGTTCGAAATCAATATCTTCTTTTGTTTTCTTTGATTTCTCCTTTAATTTTAAATTCCAATTAAAAATCCTATTATCTAATTTTAAAATTAAAATTCTTATTCTAGAAAGCATTTTCTGCCCTAAAATTTGAATTCCAAAATACTTTTTCTTTATAACATCCTTTACTTCTCTTGTAAATCTCTCTTTCAAATTCACCCCAGGAATAAAATTAGGATTATTGGGTAGTGCTATAATAACTGGTATTTTGCGAATAGTAATAAAAACCATTCCCAAAAAACTAAAAATCATTATAAAAACTACTACGATTTCATAACTCATATCTAATAAATTCCTTAACTTTTATATTTTCACCTAACTTGGCGATATAATCGTTAATCAAATCTTGAATTGTTATGTTGTTATCCTTGACCCAAGGTTGAGACAACAAACAAGATTCTTTCTTGAACTTATCCAATTTTCCTTTAATTATATTTTCTTTAATTTCTTTTGGCTTATTTTCACCTTCTAATTGAGCCTTATAAGCCTCCATCTCTTCGTTTAATATTTCTTCTGTAATATCTTCCTCGCTAACATATTTTGGTGCCATTGAAGCTATCTGAAGAAGAAGCTCATGATTAAGCTCCTTAAAAGCATCACCTCTAGCTACAAAATCCGTTTCGCATAATAAGGTAATCATCACACCAACTTGTCCACCTGCATGAATATAAGCATCAATTATTCCAACATTAACTTCCCTGTCTGATTTTTTAGCAGCAACCGCACCACCTTGTTTTTTTAATATTTCCTTTGCTTTTTCGATATCACCCTCAGCTTCTTCTAAAGCTTTTTTACATTGTGATAAAGAAATGTCAGTTTCTTGTCTTAATTGTTTAATTAATTCTATTGAAACCATATTATTTTAAAATATCAGCAAATTTTGTTAAAATATATCCCACAGAAGACTTAGCGTCATCATTAGCAGGAATCATGTAGGTTACTTTTGATGGATTAACATTAGTATCAGCAATTGCAATAATTGTTTTCTTAATATCTATCGCTTCTTTCAAGGCTAACTTATCTTTATCTAAATCAATGATAAAAATAACATCTGGAACTTTTTCCATCTTCTTAATTCCTCCAAACTTTAATTTAAGTCTCTCTAAAGTCTTAATAATTTGAAGCCTTTCTTTTTTAACATATTTTGTATTAAAATCAGGCATAGCAACCTGAGCTTCAAGATCGTTGTAATACTTTAATCTCTTTCTTATCTCTGAAAAGTTTGTTAAAACTCCCCCAATCCATCTTTCTACAACATAAAAAGAATTTGTTTGTTCGGCAATATCCTTAACAATATTTCTTAAAGCAGGATTTGTGCTAACAAAAAGAAAAGTCTTTTCTTCTTTTTTTGCTTCTCTAGCAAAAGCCAAAGCTTCTTCTAGTTTTTGAGCAGTAATTTCTAAATCAAGTAACTGAATACCATCTTTAATTTTTGCAATGTAAGGCTTCATCTTAGGATGTAATTTTGAAACTTGATGTCCAAATCCAAGTCCAGCCTTAATCATTTCATCTACCACTGCGCTATTATTTATTACTTTTTCTTCGGTTTTTTCCATAATTAATAATTAATTTTCAATAATCACTATATAACACATAAAAAAATATAAAACAAGAGTGTTCTCCGTTTATATAATTAGCATAATACATCTTTGATTTTTTTTCAAGACCCCTCGAAAGCCAAACTCTCTATTTTTTTATTATATTCTTCTTTTGAAATTAAGCCTTTGGAATATAGAGAATCTAAACCAGCAACATACTCTTGCTTTATTTCAGACAAAGATAATGCTTTATCATATATCCGGACATCATCAATCAAGCCTTTAAAAAATTCTCTATCAGGTAAAGCTGACCCCGAACTCCAGCCACCTATAATAAGTTTTCCACCTCCAGCTAAAGAACCAGTTTTTACAACAGAAGCATCCAATTCTCCATTTATGTATGTTTTTATATATCCTGGAACATAAGTTACAATAAAATAATACCAGCTATTTATCGATAAAGATTTTATTCCAGAAACTGAAGCCCATGACCCTCCAGCATAAATAATGCTCGGACTACTAAATTTATTATTTGTTAATTTAAGTATAAAGGGGGGCATTTTCACAAACAATTGTCTTTGTTCCGCTCAATGTACTTGGTTTTGCCCAAACCGACACTGTAATCTCTTGTCCAAAGGGAACATTGTTGCCAATTATATAATCATTCACCCCGTCAAAGCTATAACACCCACCATAAACACATTGATCAGAAGATCTTGGAATGTGGGTTGCACCAACAACTGTCCCATCATTACTTCCTCCCGTATCTTCAGTAACTCCCTCAACCGCTGGTAAGTCAAAAGTCCATTCAGAAACTAAATCATTCCATAATCGATTAGAAACATTAGAAGAAAAAGCCTGAGCCTTAGCTAAATTAGCCTTCTCTATATATGAAGTCGTAGTCATCACAATAACACCAGCTAATATCCCAATAATAACAATAACGACTAAAAGTTCTATTAGTGTAAATGATTTATTTTTCATTAATAATATTATATCAAACAATAAAAAAAACACAACAAGTCCTTGACAAAATCAAACTTATGATGTATGGACTAAATACCATTTAGTTTCCTATAACTAACTGGTAAGTGAAA
>JAQVBN010000063.1 GCA_028690275.1 Minisyncoccota bacterium
CTAATAGTATAAGGGAAAGTATCAAAATCAGGCAAAACTGTTTCTAAAGCTTTTTCTCCCAATCTTCCGTGTCCGATTTCTCTTCTTCCTGGACCTCTTGATGGTTTAGCTTCTCCAACAGAGTAAGGAGGAAAGTTGTAATAATGCATAAATCTTTTCTTTCCAGAAAATTCCACTCCCTCTAAAATCTTTTCTTCTCCTGGACCCCCTAAAGTCAAAACTGATAAAGCTTTTGTTTGTCCTCTTACAAAAACACCTGATCCATGAACTCTTGGTAAATAATCTATCCCAGCTTCTAAGTATCTTATTTCGTCTAATTTTCTGTTGTCAGGTCTTCTTCCTTTTTCTAAAACTAAAGAATGAAGAGCTTTTTCTATCTCATCTTCAAGAAAATCCATTCCCCAGTTTACTGATTCTGAATCTGCGTATTTTTCTTTTAAATAAGACTTAACTTCACTTGCTAGAGTATGACTATCGAGCTCTGTTTCAAATCTTTGACTAAAAGTGTTTAAAATATCTTTTTCAACTTCTTCTTTTCTTTCTTTTGTTTTTAAAACTTTCTTTTCTTTTCCAACCTGCTTCTGAATTTCCATTTGAAAATCTAACAACTTTTCAATGTATTTGCTAGCAAAAGAAACTGCTTTAGTAATAATTTCTTCACTCTTTTCAAAAAGCTGAGCTTCAAACATATTAAAGATAACAGAATTATCTTTATCTTTTAATCCAGAGATAACGATATCTATTTCGTCTTTTTGTTCATAGTTAGGAAAAGCGATAAGCTTATCTTCCACTCCTCCAATTCTTACTCCAGCAACTGGTCCATTCCAAGGAATGTCAGAGATTAAAAGAGCGAGCGAAGCTGCAAAAATACCAATCATTGCTGGTTCTGTTTCTCCGTCCCATGAAAGAAGAGTAACGTTAATTCCAACCTCTCTCTTTATCCCTTTAGGAAATAATGGTCTTAAAGTTCTATCAATTAATCTTGCAATTAAAACCGATTCGTCAGTAGGCCTTCCCTCTCTCCTAGTATATCTTGAACCAAATATCTTCCCTCCAGCATAGAATTTCTCCTCATAGTTTACGCTTAAGGGGAAATAATCAATCCCATCAACATCATCACCCATAACTGCGGTTGCAAAAACAGTAGTTTCTCCAAATTGAACAAAGACAGAGCCATCTGCTCTTTCTGCGAAATCGTTAATAGTAACGGTTAAAGGTTTATTATCTATATCTAAATTAAATTTTTTACTTTCCATATGATTATAAAAAAGGCCTATTATAGACCTAATTTCTTAACGATTTCATTATATTTCTTTTCGTCATTAGATTGTAGGTACTTAAGAAGCTTTCTTCTCTTTGCAACCATCTTTAACAATCCTCTTCTTGAATGATTATCGTTTTTATTCTCTTTTAGGTGTTCTAAAAGTCTTTGAATTTCTTCTGTCAAAAGTGCAATCTGAACTTCAGCAGAACCAGTATCTGTTTCGTGAATGTTGTACTTCTTTATTATTTGTGTTTTTTCTTCTGATGTTAACATAATGTTTATTTCTTTTATTATTTAACTGTGCCCCGTGAGGGACTTGAACCCACGACCTTGAAGTTAAGAGCTTCCTGCTCTGCCAACTGAGCTAACGGGGCTAACTCTATTTTATTGTTTGCTCAAACCAAGTGGTGTTCCCTCCTAGTCCTCCAACAAAACTTATTATTGCGAACTTTGCTATAAAAATAACTAGAATTCCTATTGCAACCGCCAAGATAACATTTCTTCCTTTTGCAAATTTACTAGCGTCATCTCCTGCCGTAATCATTAATATTCCTGCCCAAACTATTAGGGCAAAAGCAATACTAAGAATAATTGGTGTTAATGTTCCTATCACGTTGTTTATCAATGTCCAAAAACTATCAATATTACAATCTGGTCCAGAACAAGGAACAAGTCCTGCTGCCTGTGCAAATACTGCAAAACCAAAAAGAATAGTAAAAATTAAAATAGGAAATATTCCTTTGTTTTTTGATAACATAGACATTAAAGATAATATACTGTAAAAATCAGAATAAATCAAGAGGTATTAAGGTTTTTCTTCGCTATTTTAAAATAGAGATATAGTTTTTTAACATAAAAATAGTGTCTTTTTTTAAATTATTCCTAATCCAATTTTTTTCTTCTTCGGTAGATACAAGTTCCCCCAATCCTAAAAGAACTTTATTGTCCTTGATATTTTCAATAAAAGAAATACATTCTTCAAGATATGTTTCAGTCTTTTTATCCGTCCAAAACTTTATTATTCCTTCATTTATATTCCAATTATTTTTAGCAAAATAATTAATATCATAAACATCACGCATAGCTATTTTTTTTCTGAGAGTAAGGGCTGCTAATTTATTTGAAAAAAGAAACTCTTCGTTCGCAACAAGCATAGAAACCCCCAAATAATCCTTAAGTTGATAATATTCTCTTGTATTGGGGAATAAATCACGAACGTTTATTTCTACTTTAATGTTATCATCCTCTGTTCCATATGACATTAAAACAAATATAGTAAACCTTTTGATATAACTATTTTTAATATCTCCGTATTTTGAAAGAATTTTCTTTATTTTTTCAAAAACCAATTCTTGAGTCTCCAAAGTATTATCAAGTAAATCAAAATCTAAATCAACTGAAAAACGTGGTAAATTATAAAAAAAATAGGCACAGGTTCCCCCCTTAAATCCTAAAAGAGAAGAAATAGAAATATCTGTATAAATATCTTTTAGGATCTTTCCCATAATTAATTGATGTTTTTGTCTATTTAACATTTTCTTTACAATATTTATTTAATCTTTTTACGAGCTCCTTATTCTTATATATTTTAACTATTTTAAAACATTTATCCCAATTAATGTTTTCTAAATTATCAAAATAATAATCAGGAAAAAGATAGATCATATCTAAAAAGGCACGCTCTAGGGTCGCAATGCTATAATTATCTTTTGTTTCTATTCCTTCTAAATTGTACAATACAATATCTTTTATTTTTCTAAAAACAAAATTTTGATTATTTATATTTTTTTCAATTGGCCACTTTCCAGCTAAAAAAATATCTTCGTAGTGTTGAAAAATAACACCTTCTTCCCTTAATACTGTTTCAAAACTTATATACGAAGGTGTGTATATATGAACCCCAAGTTCTTTATGATTATATTTTTTATCAATCGCAAAAAGACCCCTAGAAAGTCTTATCAAGGCTTTTGTCCTTACATAATAAGAAACGCTTGAATATAAATCATTTCTCTCTGTTTTTCCCCAAATTAAAGCCAACTCCTGAATGTTGAAAATTGTTTTTTTGGTTTTATATAATTTTGTTATTAAACTTTCCATATATGATAATATAAGATGCAACTTGTATTTTTTCTAATTTCCATTGTACATTATTAATATTATTTGTCAACAAAAAAGTTTATTAAAAATTTTTTGAGTAAGATTATACGACTTACTTTTCTTGGAATATGCCTTCCAAGTATAAAAAGCAATTGAAAAATCCTTTCCTTTTAATTTTTTAACTAATCTTAAAACTGTCTTTTTTCTAAGCACTATATATTCTTTAAAAATTATATATCCTAAAAAATCTATTCCCAAAGAAATAGGAAAAATTCTTGTTGCTTTTTCTTTATATTCTAATTTAAGTTTTTCTTTTAAAAATATTTGTGCTTTTTCTTTAATTTTCCTTAAATATTTCTTATCAATAGAAAAAATTAAAAAATCATCCATATATCTAAAATAGTATT
>JAQVBN010000004.1 GCA_028690275.1 Minisyncoccota bacterium
TGTGCGTGTCTCCTCAAAATGAAAAATGTGAAGTGATGAGTTATTTAAATGAAAGCTGTATCTTAGAATAATAAAGAATCCCCTTTAGGGGATTTTTTATTTTAAAAACTTTTTAACTTCTTTCTCTACTTCTGAATATTTTTTAATCCACTTTATATTTTTATCTCTTTTAAACCAAGTCATTTGACGTTTAGCAAATCTAAAAGTATTTATTTTAATTCTTTCCACTATTTCTTTTATATCTTTATACTCCCTCCATTCACGATAACCAATTGTTTCAAGTAAAAGAGATTTTTTAGGAAAACCCTTAACCTCTTTTTCCAATCCTTCCTTAATCATATCATCAACCCTTTTTTCAATTCTTTCTTTAACTTCTTCTCTAGAAACCTCAATTCCGATTTCTAAAATATCGAATTCTGGCTTATTTTTTGTATTTTTAAAAAAAGTTCTTGTTTTTGTAGCAACTTCAATAGCTCTCACAAGTCTTCTCTTATTCTTTTTATCAATTACCCGCGCCCCTCCTTTATCTAACTTTAAATAAATATTAAAAAGATCTTCTTCGGTTTTTGCTTCCAACTCTTTTCTAAACCTTGAATTGGGTTCGATTTTAGGAAAATCAATATTTTCCACAATAGAAGAAATATATAGACCAGTTCCTCCTGCCAGTATGGGCACCTTACCCCTACTTAAAACGTCCTTAATCGCTTTTTCCGCATCTTTTTTAAACAAAGCCACATTATACTCCTTCTCAATAGAAATAATGTCTATTAAGTGATGTCTAATTCCATCAACATAATATTCTTTTTTATTTTTATCTTTTTTAGGTTTAGCAATTCCTATATCCATTTTTTTGTAAACCAAACGAGAATCAGCAGAAATAACTTCCCCATTAAATTTTTTCGCTAAATCGATAGCCATTTTTGTTTTACCGGTTGCTGTGGGTCCCAAAACAACAATTAACTTTGCTCTTTCTCCTTCTAGTCCAAAGCTAAGAATTTTATTTATTTTTACTTTTACAAAACTACCAATTAAGCCCTCTTCTTTAGATTTAAACTTAACTGTCTTGTAGTCCCATGATTTTCCGACATAATATCCCTTTACTTTTTCCAAAACAAGAACATCTAAAACTTTTCCTAAATAACTCTTACTTTTACTCACAACCCCTTTCTTTAAAATGTCGGTTAGTCTCTTGTCTCTCGCCTTCTTTTCTTTTTTGAAAACATCATCTTTCATTTTAAGAAGAGCATAAGTTCCTGGTCTAGTAGAAAACTGATTGATATATGCCATATCAAAGCTAAGCTCCTTAAAAGCTCTTTCTGTTTCTTTAAACTCTTCTTCTGTTTCTCCTGAAAAACCAACAATAACATCGGTAGAGATAAAAATATCCTCTCCTCTTTTTTCCTTAAAAGCTTTCTTGATTCTAATAAACAATTCTTTATACTTCTCGTAAGTATATGGCCTATTCATTCTTTTAAGAACGGAGTTTGATCCTGATTGTATTGGAAGGTTTAAATATGGTCCATACTTATCACAATCAACCATTGCTTTAATTAAACTATTCGAAAAATTTCTAGGATGAGGCGAAGTAAACCTAATCCAAAAATTACCAGGAATATCGTTAACCATTTTTAACAATTTAGAGAAATCTACTCCTTCGAATAAATAGTCATTAACATTCTGACCAAGAAGCCAAACTTCTTTAGCTCCGCTTAAAGTAGCTAATTCTACTTCTTTAAGAATTTCATTATAATCTCGACACTTAAGTGGTCCTCTTGTATAAGGTACGGCACAATAAGTGCAAAAATAATACATCCACTAGAAATAGGAATGCTAGCAATAAAAGGATTTTCTCTTTCCGGAGAAATATTTAAATAGTCATTAGCGTAATCAAATTTTTTCCCCCCTAGCACCTTGTACCAATTATTCAAATCTTTAATATCTAAAATATAATCAACTTTTCCCTCCAACTTCTTTTTATCAAAATCTAAAATACAACCAGTAATAATAGTTTTAGCTTTAATTTTTTGAAACTTAGGAGTTAATCCGAAAATTCTATCAACTGCTGATTGTCTAACAGAACAAGCTATTACTACAACTAAATCCGCCTCCTCCATTTTAGAAGTTTTTTCATAGCCTAGATCCTTTAATACTGATGCTATTCTTTCCGCATCAGCTAAATTCATCTGACAACCAAATATTATGGAAAAATATTTTTTCATATATTTGAAATAGTATATTATTTAAAACTCAAAAGCAAGTAAAAAATTACTTAACTTTTAAAAGTCCGTTTGTTGCTCCTTGCTTTTTAACACAACTTGCTGAGTTTTTTAATCCAAGATTTATGGCTTTGTCTATGTTGTTATACTTAATTAATCCAGAAACAAAAGCTGACCCAAAAGCATCTCCCGCCCCCGTTTTATCAACAGCCCTAACTGGTTTAATTTTTTTAACAATTACTTTATTGTTTTCATCAATAACAACAACCCCTAAATCGCCTTTTGTCATAACAACAATTCCCTTGTTTATTTTCTTTAAATCTTCAATAATCTTCTTCTCTTCTTTAAATTCATTTTTTGTCAAAATGGCCGCTTCTTCTTGATTTAAAAGTAAAACATCAGCTTTTTCAATAACTTTCATTAATGTTTTTCTAGGAAGATTTAATTGACTATTACCCGGATTGAAAGCAATTTTAATTTTTTCATCAACAGCGTAATCAATAATTTTTTGAGTCAATTTTGAAATTTTTCCAGAAAGTGGTGCCAAATAATACCATTTAGCTTTTGGAAAAGAATCTTTTGTGAAATGCTCAGAAGCTCCTCGATAATTCAAAATTGTTCGGTCTTGTCCCTTATGGTTAAAAACTATTGAACAGTTAGTGGAAGCTTTTTCTGTTTTTTGAATCAACTTGGTTTCTATCTTATTTTTTTTAAGACGAGATATAATTTCATTGCCTAAAATATCATTTCCCACTGATCCCATATAAGCAACCTTAAAACCCTGCTTTTTAAAAGTGAAAGCTGAATTAACCCCACCACCACCAATATTAAATTGAGTTTCTTTTAAATTTATTTTAGAACCTAGGTTGAAAGCAACTGCTTTTCCTGAAACAAAATTACTACTAGATATAATATCCATTTTTTCTGGGGAAAGATAAATATCCCAAGTTGCTGAACCAAAAGTTATAACGTCGTATTGATTTACCATAAAAACTTCTTTGTTTTCTTAAGACTACTTAATCTGATTATTGTTTTAATAACAGAATCTGGATTAAGAGAAATAGAAGAAACTCCTTTTTTCATAATAAACTCTGCAAACTCAGGATAGTCTGATGGTGCTTGTCCACAAATACCACAATACTTCTTTCTCTTTTTACAAGCAGTTATTGCTTGATCAATTAATTTCATTACTGCCTCATCCCTTTCGTCTCCAATATAAGACAAGCCTCCATTATCTCTATCTAGTCCTAAAGTTAATTGAGTTAAATCATTTGAACCAATACTAAAGCCATCAAAAATATCTAAAAATTCGTTTGCAAGAATAACGTTAGCAGGAATTTCGCACATCACATAAACAGGCATTTTTTTATCAGTAAGTCCAAACTTTTTAATTAAATCTCTAGACTGTTTTCCTTCTTCAAGGGTTCTACAGAATGGGACCATAACACAGATATTGTTAAGCCCAAACTCTTCTCTGGCTTTTTTAATTGCTTCACACTCTAATTTAAACGCTTTTTGAAACTCTGGATCAATATATCTTGAAGCTCCTCTAAATCCCATCATTGGATTTTGTTCTTCTCCTTCAAATAACCTTCCTCCAATTAGGTTTCTATATTCATTAGTTTTAAAATCAGAGAATCTAACAATTACCTTTTTAGGATAAAATGCTGCTCCTATTTGAGCAACGCCTTCAGCTAACTTATCAACAAAAAATTTCTTTTTGTCAGTGTATCCAAAAGTAATTTCTTCTATCTTTTTCTTTTCTTCTTTAGACAACTTACTTTTTACTTTATCAAAATAAGACAAAACTAGTGGATGAACCATAATCTTATTTGCAATAATAAATTCTTCACGGGCAAGTCCTACTCCATCAACTGGCAAATAAGAATACTTAAAAGCAATATCTGGCGCTCCTATATTCAAACAGATATCTGTTTTTAAATCAGGAATTTTATCTAAATTATATCTTTTTGAAGTATAAGGAATCTTTCCTCTAAAGATTCTACCATCTAGTCCTTGTGTACAATCTACCGTAATAATATCTCCTGTTTTAAACATTTTTGTTGCCTTCTTACTACCCACAATACAAGGAATACCAAGCTCTCTTGAAATAATAGCCGAATGACAGGTTTTTCCACCCTCGTCAGTGATTACTGCCCCCGCAATAGTCATGATACTATTCCAATCAGGATCAGTCATTTTTGTGATAAGAACTTCTCCCTCTTTAAAATCTTTCATGTCTTTAGGGTCAAGAATAACTCTTACTTTTCCTGTTCCAATCTTATTACCAATCGCTACTCCATATAATGCTGGGTCTTGTGGGGAATCAATCATATATTCTGTATAAAAATGACCCGATTCGTTAGAATGAACTGTTTCTGGTCTAGATTGAACAATAAAAAGCTTACCCGTCTTTCCATCTTTGGCCCATTCAATATCTTGAGCATTGCCATAATGGTTTTCAATAGCACAACCCCATTTAGCCAAAGTAATTACTTCTTCGTCGGTAATAGACATGATGCTATGATCTTTCTTTGGAACAGCAACTTCTTTTAGTCCTCCTTTTGGTGAGTAAATTAACTTTCTATTCTTTCTTCCCAAGCTTTTAGAAATAATTGACTTATAGCCATCAGTTAAAGTGTTCTTAAAAACAAAGAATCTGTCCGGAGTTATTCGTCCTTTTACAATCAATTCTCCCACCCCCCAAATAGAATTAATAACAACCGACTTATCAAATCCAGTCTCAGTATCAATAGTAAACATAATACCTGAAGAAGCTAAATCTGACCTAACCATCTTTTGAATACAAACCGATAAATATACTTCTAATTGCTTAAAGCCTTTTTCCCTCCTATAGGAAATAGCTCTGTCTGTAAACAAAGAAGAGAAACAACTCTTAACAGATTTTAGTAATTGCTTTTCTCCAGATACGTTTAAATAAGATTCATGTTGTCCCGCAAAAGAAGCATCTGGTAAATCTTCTGCAGTAGCTGAAGACCTAACAGCAACATCTGTATTTTTACCGTATTCTTTTTCAAGTTTTTTATAAGCTATGATAATTTCTTTTTCTAAATCTTCTGGAAATTTTCCTGAAGAAATCCATTTTCGAGCAAGTCTTCCAGCCTTTTGAACATTTTCAAGCTTCTTTAAATCTAAGTTCTTAAAAAGCTTTTCAAGCTTAGTGTCAATTTTATTATAACTAATAAAATAACGATAAGCTTCTGCCGTTGTAGCAAAACCATTAGGAATATTTATTCCTTTTTGAGTTAATAAAGAATACATCTCTCCAAGAGAAGCATTCTTTCCTCCAACTTTAGCAACGTCAACTTTTCTTATTTCGGAAAACCAAAGGACTTTTTCATTTTTCATATTATGTTTTAATTAAATGGATTATTATCTTTAAATATAACGTATAAACCTATCAAAAGGAATAATATGATAAAAGCCACATTAATCCAAAAAACAGACAAACACCCTTTTTTATTTTTCATAAGTTAAATTTTTTATTACTTTTGTTGCTCTTTTGATTTCTTCAACGTTCGGGATTTTATTTTTCTCAAGCATATCAATAGCTTTCTTAAAAAAATCACCCCCCACAAAAGAACAAATGATTGGTTTATTATATTTCTTTCTCAATTTTATTATAATTTTAGCAGTTTTTTCTGGTTCTGTCATCATCTGCATTCCTTGAATAATAAATAATGTATGTATGTTTTTTTGTTGCAATAAAGCTTCTATAGCAATTTCATATCTATCAGCCAACGCGTCCCCCAAAACATCCAAAGGATTGTTTTTAGTTTTTACTTTTTCTAAAGCTTCGAGCTTATTCAAGGTTTCTTTTTTTAATTTAGGTATTTTAACACCATCTAAATCCAAATAATCTACCGCTAAAACCCCAAACCCTCCACCATTAGTAATAATACCTACTCCATTTTGAGAACGATTATAAAAAGAAAGAGCTTTTGATGTGTTAAGTAGTTCCTCTAAAGAATCAACTTCTATAATTCCTGCTTGTTTGAAAACAGAACTATATATTTTACTATTTCCTGCAAGCGAACCAGTATGAGTTAAAGCAGCAGATTTTCCTGATTCAGTCTTGCCTGATTTTAAAACAACAATTGGTTTGATTTTAGAAACTCGAGAAGCAACCTCTAAAAACTTTCTTCCATTCTTATTAATTCCCTCTAAATACATCATAATAACCTTAGTCTCTTTATCGGTAGCTAAATATTCTAAATAATCTGACAAATCAACTCCTGCCTCATTTCCATAGGAAACAATTTTCGAAAAGCCGTAGCTTTTGTTTTTAGAAATATCAATAATAGCGTCTAGAATAGCTCCTGATTGAGATAAGAGAGCAATATTACCTTTACTAGGTGTTAATGGAGCGAAAGAAGCGTTTAAATTATCTTTTGTATTAATTATACCCAAACAATTTGGTCCGATAAGCTCCATATTTCCTTCTTGGGCTATCTTTCTTAGATTCACCTCTTCTTCCGTATTACCAACCTCAGAAAAACCCGCAGAAATAACAATTATTCCTTTTACTTTTTTTTCTACACATTGACTAGCTACAAAATTAACAATCTTTCCTGGAACAGCAATAATTGCTAAATCTACGCCTTCTTTAATTTCTAAAACAGAAGAATAGGTTTTCTTTCCAAATACCTTTTTGGAATTAGGATTAACAAAAAAGATCTTCTTTTTACTTTTAAGTAAATTAGAGGCAATTCCACTACCTACTGTTTTAGGTTCATTAGAGGCTCCGATAAGAGCAACTGATTTAGGATTGAAAATATATTTAAGCATTTTATTTTTTAATTATTAAAAGATCAGCGATATTAATTTCTGTATCACTTACAAACACAGGGTTAAAATCAAGAGAGTGAACATCCTCTTCTTTAATTATTAGATTAGATAGATTTAAAAGCAATTCAATTAATTTTTCTAAATCAACTTCTTTACTTCCTCTAAAATCTAGCAAAGTTTTAAATCCTTTAAGTTCCTCGAGCATAGATAAGGCGTCCTTTTTATCAATCGGACAAACCCTAAAACTAACATCATTTAAAACTTCAACAAAAATTCCTCCCAATCCAACCATAATAACTGGACCAAAAGTTTGATCGTAATTAAGACCAATTACAAGCTCTTTTCCCTTAAATTGCTTTTGAACTAAAATACCCTCTTTATCTTTAAATTTTTTATCCAAAGCATTAAAAACTTCTTTAAATTCTTTTTCGTCTTTAATATTTACTATAACAGCATTCTGTTCCGTGCTATGAATTATTTTTTCTCCAGAAACTTTTAAAACAACTGGAAAACCAATTTTTTTAGCATAAATAAGAGCTTCTTTCTCTTCGGTAAATAATTCCGTTCCCCTAACAGTTATATTATATTTCTTAAGCAAATTTCTTGTTTCTATAAAACTTAAAACTTTCATTTTATTATATTTAAAAATTCTTTTTTATTAATCGACGCCCCTCCAACCAAAACTCCATCTGTAATACTAAGAATCTGTTTTGCATTTTTGCTATTAACACTTCCACCGTATAAAACAGAACTTTCTTTTACTATTTTTTTAATAAAGTTATAACTATCTAAGATATCTTCATTTTTACAAGTTTTTCCAGTCCCAATAGCCCAAATAGGTTCATAAGCGATAATTACTGATCCCTTAATTCCCTTCAAACATTCCTTGAGTTGATTTTTTAAAACTTCCTCTTTGTTTTCTCCCAGCTTTTCTCCAATACATAAAACAGGTTTTAATTTATTTTCTAAACAAATCTTTATCTTTTTATTAATCTCTTCATTATTCTCTTTTTGATATTCTCTTCTCTCAGAATGTCCTAGAATAACATATTTACAACCTAGATCTTTTAACATCTTAGGAGAAACTTCTCCTGTATAAGCTCCTTCATTTTTCAAAAAACAATTTTGAGCTCCAAGAATATAGTTCTCTCCCTTTTCTAAAAAACAGAAAGGAGGACATAAAATAACTAAATTTTTTGTTTTAATATCAAAAGCCTTAAAAAGATCTGAAGCCTTCTTTTTTGAAGAAGGATTCATTTTAAAATTTCCTATAATAATTTTTTTCATATAGCTATGTTAATAACACCTAAAGTTGCTAATACAATTAAAATCGCTGCGATAGTATTTCCTGTAATAATTAAAAATATAGTTCTCTTAAACGGAACTTGAAAAAGATATGCGCAAACAGAAGCCGTCCAAGTTCCAGCAAAAGGAAAAGGTAAAACTACGATTATAAAAAGAGCTAAATCCCTATAAGTTTCAAAACTTTTAACATTTTTCATTCTTGTTCTCTCTAAAAACCAAGTAATTGTTTTTTTGAAAAATTGAGAATGATCAGAAAGGAAATTAACAATTATTTCCATGAAATTTAAAACAAAAAAAGGAATTAAAGAATTTCCTAATAATGAAACTATAAACACCTGCCATAGGGGTAATTTAAAAAGAGCTATTCCCATTGGAATAGAGCCAGACAATTCACATATCGGCATCATCGAGAATAAAAAAACTTGAAATAAATCATTCATATTTGTATATTATAACACACAATAAAAAAAAATCTACTTCTATTTATTTTGTTAAAACTATTGATCCATCTTCGACAACAGCAATCATATCCTCATAATGAGCAGCTAAAGAATTGTCTCTAGTGACATAGGTTTGTCTATTTTTAGCTAATTTAATATCGTCATCACCAAGAGCAAGCATTGGTTCGATGCAAATAACCATTCCTGGTATTAATTTAAGTCCTTTATGCCTTTCGCCATAATTTAAAACATCAGGACTCTCGTGAAGGTTTTTTCCTATCCCATGACCACATAATCCTTTAATAACAAAAAAGCCCTGCTTTTCAGCATACCTCTGCATAGTTTCTCCTAAGTCTCCAAGAGTAATACCTGGCCTTACTTTTTTAATTCCAATCTTAAGCATTTTTCTAGTAGCAGTTAAAAGTCTTTTTGTTTCCAAATCAACCTCTCCCACAGCATAAGTTCTAGCCATATCAGTATGAAATCCATTCAAAAGATTGGGATATTTTTTTCTATCAAAATCTTTTCCTAAAAATTTTTCTGGCTTAAAAAAAATACCAAAATCAATGGTAAAAATATCTCCGTTTTTCAATTCCCTATCCCCAGGTATTCCATGAACTATCTCATCATTAAGAGAAGCACAAACCGAATAAGGGAATCCTCCAACTCCCTTAAAGCTAGCTTTGCCACCCTCTCTTTGAATAATTCTTTCGGCCGCTTTTTCTATTTCAATTGTTTTTGTGCCCGGACTAACAAGTAGACTTAATTCATCGATAACTTCTTTTAGGATGTGTCCACCCATAGCCATCAGCGCAATCTCCTCTCTTGTTTTTACTGTAATCATAATCCTAATTTTTGGATAATTTCACTATAAACTTCTTCTACGGATTGTTCTCCGTTTATTTTAACCAATTTTCCTTTTTCTTCATAGTAATCAAGAACAGGAACTACCTCGTCTTTAAACCAACCCAATCTCTTTTTTAAAGCCTCTACTTCATCATCCTCTCTTCCTTCTATCTTAGCTCTTTCGGCAATCCTTTTAACAGCTTCTTCGTCAGAAATATCGATTAAAATTACTTTTAAATCATTATCCCAATCATACCATGAAACGGCTTCGTCTAAAAGTTTTGCCTCTAAAATTTTTCTAGGAGAACCATCAAATAAAATACCTTTAACATTTTCTATACTTTTTATTCTCTCTAATTCTTTCATCCAAAGAGAAAATATAACAGGAGTTAAAACTAAACCTCCGTTATCAATACACTCTGCAATTTTTTTTCCAGTAAAATCTGCTTGTTGCTTTCTAGCTCTAAGCATTTCTCCACTACCAAGATATTCTAAACCTAATCTTTCTCTAATAAGGCTAACTTGAGTTCCTTTTCCAGCACCAGCCTTACCTAAAACACATACTATTAATGGTTTATTGTTCATAAAAAAATAAAACTTGTTAAGGGATCTTACCACCACAAACAAGTCATTAGCAACTAATTATTTAATACTTAATCATTATACTCACGCATTTCTAGCTGAGCATCAATTTGTCTTGAAGTTTCTAAAATAACACTAACAATAATCAATAAAGATGTACCTCCAATCATAAATGAAAACTGTTGTACTCCTGTAACAGATTCAACAATTAAAGGCATAATCGCTACCGCACCCAAGAAAGATGCTCCGATAATAAGAAGTCTGTTTAAAATAGTTTTTATAAAATCTTCGGTAGGTTGTCCTGGTCTAACTCCTGGAATAAATCCACCCATTTTTTGAAGGTTTGAAGAAACGTTCTTTGGGTCAAAAGTAACAGCAGTATAAACAAAAGTAAATAAAAATACTAATACAAAATACAAACCTCCGTAAATCCAATTATTAGATAGTAAATTACTTAAAAAATCTATATGCAAGAAAGTTCCGATCATGTTTGGAAGCATTAATAAAGAAATCGCAAAAATAATTGGAATAACTCCTGATGGGTTTAGTGACATTGGTAAATAAGTAGAAACTCCTCCATACATCTTATTTCCCCTAATTCTCTTTGCGTAAGAAACAGGTATATTTCTTCTTCCTTCGTTAACCATAATAACTGCTGCAATAATTAATATCGAAACAACAATAAAAGAAATATAAGAAATTAATTGACTTGGATCATAAGTATAAATTGCTTGTTTAATATTACTTGGAACATCAGCCACAATACCCGCAAAAATCAATAAAGAAACTCCGTTTCCAATTCCTTTCTCTGAAATCAACTCTCCAATCCACATCAAAACAACAGTACCGGCAGTAATGGCAATAATTGATGTTATAAGCCCAAAAATACTCATTCCCACGATTAATCCTTGACCACTTAAGAACATTATCATTGCATAACTTTGTAGGGCTGCAAAAATTGGTGTTGCTAATCTAGCATACTGATTAAATTTTTGCCTTCCTTGCTCCCCTTCTTCTTTATATAATTTTTCCAATTTAGGAATAATCATAGTTAATAGTTGGAAAATAATAGTCGCTGTAATATATGGTCCTAAACCAAGCATTACAATAGAAACTTTATCTAACGCTCCTCCAGTAAATAAGTTTAACATTCCGAAAAATTCATTCATAGCAAAAAATTGCTGAATGCTTGTTATGTCAATTCCTGGTATTGGAATGTTAGCCATCAATCTGAAGACCGCAAACATAGCTAAAACGAAAAGAATCTTTCTTCTTAATTCCTTTGTTTTCAAAATTTGAGCTACTTTATTAAACATATTATTTTATTTCTCCTTGTTTAGCTTCGATAACTTCTCTAGCTTTTTTAGAAACCGTACAACCTTCAATGATCAAAGATTTTGTTAAGTCTCCACTTCCCAAAATTTTTACATTCAATCTTTTTTCTGTAATTAAGTTTTTCTCCTTTAAAGTTTTTGGAGAAACTGTTTGCCCTGATTCAAAATTCTTCTCTAAATCAGATAAATTAAAACCAATAGCTTTTTCTTTAAGTGTGTTAAATCTGTATCCTCTTAATTTGTGATACTTCTTAAGCCATTCTCGAATCATAGGTTGAAATCTTGTACCAGCTCTAGACTTTTGCCCCTTCATTCCTCTTCCAGAATAAGTGCCCTTCTTTCCTCCTCTTCCAACTCTTTTAACTCTTTTGAAACTTGTTTTTGGTTTTAATTCGTGTAATTGCATAATCTCTTTTTTATATCTGGCGGGCTAAAAGCTCAAAAGCCTTTATTGTTGCCTTGGCATTATTTAATTTATTTTTAGTTCTACTCAATACTTTTGATGAAACATCCTGAATTCCTGCAAGCTGACATAAAGTTCTTACTGCTCCTCCAGCCATAAGACCTTTTCCTTTCTTTTGTGGTTTAAGTAAAATAACTGATGGTCCAAATTTTGCTTCCACTTCGTGATCAATACCTCCTTCTTTATTTATTGGAACAATCATTAAATTCTTTTTAGCTACTTTAGTAGCCTTATCAATTGCTTGACTTACATCTAATCCTTTTGAAACCCCTAAACCTATTTTTCCTTTTCTATCTCCAACAACAATAATAGCTCTAAAACGAAGCTGTTTCCCTCCAGCAGTAACTCTAGTAACCCTAGTTAGATCTAATAATTTTGATTCAAACTCGTCTTGAGGTTTATTAAATTGTCTTTTTTGATCTTTCATCATAATTTCTTAGAATTTTAACCCACTTTTTCTTGCAGCTTCTGCAAGTGCTTTTACTCTTCCGTGATATTTGTATCCTCCTCTGTCGAACACAACTTTATCTATTTTTTTTGCTTTTGCTTCTTTAGCAATAGCGTCTCCAACTTTTTCCGCTCTCTCAGTTTTAGTTCCCTTTAAATCAATATCTTTTGTAGAAATTAAAGTTTTTCCTTCTCTATCATTAATCAAAGTAGCAGAAATGTGCTTATTTGATCTTGAAACAAGTAATCTGGGTCTTTCTTCTGTTCCTGAAATTCTACTCCTTATTTTGTTGTGTCTTTTGACTCTTTTTGTTATATCCATATTTTTAAAGTTTAACTACCTGCAGCTTTTTTACCTAACTTCTTTCTTACAACCTCCCCTTGATATCTAATTCCCTTTCCTTTATAAGGTTCTGGTTTTCTTACCTCTCTAATAGTAGCTGCTGTTTGACCAACTAATGCTCTATCAATTCCGGTAATTGTAATGTTTGTTTTTTCTGCGGTAAAAGTAATTCCTTTAGGAGCAGGAAACTTAACTTGATGGCTAAAACCAATATCTAGAACTAATTCTGTTCCTTGAACATTAGCTTTGTATCCAACTCCAATTAATTCTAACTTCTTTTCAAATCCCTCAGTAACTCCTTTAACCATATTTTGAACAAGAGCTCTTTGAAGTCCCCAAAGGGCAATAGTTTTCTTGTCTTCTTTTTGTGGAGTAAAAATAATCTCATCGTTTTCAACCTTAGAATCAATTAATTCAACCAAAGGTTTTACTAATTCCCCCTTTGGTCCCTTAACTGAAATCATTCCATTTTCAATCTTAACCTCAACTCCTTTTTCGATTTTAACTGGTTTTTTTCCTATTCTTGACATATTATTACCAAATTTCACAAATTATCTCACCTCCAACTTTATTCCTTCTAGCCTCCTTATTTGTCATCAAACCTTTAGAGGTTGAAACAATAGAGAATCCATATCCTGACTTAACCGGTTTTATATCTGAAGATGTCTTATAAATTCTTTGACCTTGCTTTGAAACCTTTCTAACTTTTGAAATCATTGGAATACCATCTTCTCTATACTTCAAATCAATTAAGATTTTCTTGTTAGGCACTCTTCCCTTTTTTTCAATATTCAAAAGATAGCCTTCTCTTTTAAGAAGTTCTACTATTTTGAAATTAAATTCAGAATAAGGAACACTGATTTGTTTTTTTGAAACAACCTGTGCGTTATTTATTGTTGTTAACATGTCTGCTACTCTGTCCATAATATTTAAAAATTACCAACTACTCTTTTTAACTCCTGGAATCTCTCCTTTATTAGCCATCTCTCTGAAACAAATTCTGCATAATCCAAACTTTCTAATAAAAGCTCTATTTTTTCCACAACTAAAGCATCTTCTAGTGACTCTTGTAGAAAATTTAGGTTTTTTTTCTGATTTTGCTATTGATGATTTCTTTGCCATAAACTATATTTAACTTTTTTTAAATGGAAAGTCAAGTAAAGTAAACAATTCTTGAGCTTCTTCTCTTGTCTGTGCTGATGAAACAACTGTAATCTGAAGTCCGAAAAGATAATTAGCCTTTTCTGGAGAAATTTCTGGAAAAGCAATATGTTCCTTCATTCCAATATTTAAATTACCATTAGTATCTAGTGCACTCAATTTTATTCCTTTAAAGTCTCTTGTTCTTGGTAATACGATATTAATTAACTTGTCTAAAAAGTTATACATTTTCTTTCCTCTAAGTGTAACCTTAGCTCCGATAACATTTCCCTCTCTTGTTTTAAAAGAAGATATTGATTTTTTAGCTTCTGTCAAAACAGGCTTTTGTCCTGCAAACTCTGCTATTTGAGCAAGTATATATTGTTCAAACTTCTTTTTTTCGTCATTTGTTTTTGGGATGATAATTTTACCAAAACCAGTGTTGATCACAACCTTTTCTATTTTTGGTACAGCCATTACATTCTTGTAAGAAAACTTTTTCATCATCTCACTTTTCGCCTGATTTTGATATTTTTCTTTAATAATCATATTTCTTTGTTACACTTTTTACAAACCCTCTTCTTTGTATTGTCTTTTGAAAATACGTAAGACACTCTTGTTTTTTTAGAACATTTTGGACAAATTAATTCTACGTTTGAAACATCAATAGGTCTTTCTTTCTCAACAATCTGACCTTTTTGTCCTTGTCCTTTTGGACGAAGATGTTTCTTTATAATTGCTACTTTTTCTACCACAACCTTACCCTCTTTTGGAAGCGCTTTTATAACCTGGCCTTTCTTATCTTTATAATTTCCAGCAATAATAATACCTTTATCTCCTTTTTTAATATTTATATTTTTATACTAATTCTTTAGTCATTGTTGATATCTTCTCAAAGCCTTTCTCTCTAACCTCTCTAGCAACTGGTCCTAAAATTCTAGTTCCTTTTGGCTCTTTTGTTTTTGCATCTAAAATTACAACAGCATTATCATCAAATCTAATGTATGATCCATCAACTCTTTTCATTGGTTGTTTTTGTCTAATAATAACAGCTCTAACAACTTGATGTCTCTTAACAATCTTTCTTGGTTCTGCTTTTTTAACAGTGCAAACTATAATATCTCCTAATTGAGCATATCTTCTTCTTGATCCTCCAATTGGTCTAATACATAAAACCTCTTTTGCCCCTGAATTGTCTGCTACTTTTAGCCTTGATTCTGGTTGTATCATATTTTTATATCTTTACTATTACTTCCCACTTCTTATCTTTTGAAATAGGAGCACATTCTCTAATAACAACAGCGTCCCCTTCCTTTAAATCCATCTTCTCGTTGTGAGCCTTGTAATTCTTATGACTTTTTATTCTCTTCAAATACTTTGAATGTTCTTTTAATGTCTCAACACTAACTACAACAGTTTTCTGCATCTTAGCTGAAACGATTTTTCCTGTTAATTCTCTTTTTGGCATATTATTTAGTATTTAATATAGTTAATATCTTCGCAATTGTTTTCTTAATCTCATTTAACTCCTTAACATTCTTAACCTTTGAAGTAGCCAAATCCATCCTCATTTCTTGTGCCTTTTTTCTGTTCTCATCCAAACTCTTAACCAATTCTTCTTTACTTAATTTTTTTAGTTCTTGAGTTTTCATATCTCTTTTTTAATAAATTTAACTTTAACAGGAAGCTTGTCTCCACATTTCTTAAAAGCTTCTCTTACTTCTGCTTCAGGAACTCCTTCCATTTCGAATAAAACTCTTCCTGGCTTAATTACAGCAACATAATGATCTAAATTACCCTTACCTCCTCCCATAGGAACCTCGGCCCCTTTTCTAGTAATAGGTTTGTCTGGGAATACTCTAATCCACATCTTTCCAGTCTTTCTAATGTATCTGATAAGAATTCTTCTGCAAGCTTCTAACTGATTTGAAGTTAGCCAAGCAGGACCTTGAGCTTTAAGACCATAATTTCCAAAAGAAATTTCAGTTCCTGAATCACTAAACATACGAAGTCTGCTTCTTCCTTTCATCTGTTTTCTATATTTTGTCCTTTTTGGTGTAAACATATCTTTATATTATTTGTCAAATTTGTCTCCTTTATATATCCAAACCTTAATTCCGATCACTCCATAAGTACAAACTGCCATATGTTGAACATAATCTATATCTGCTCTAATTGTATTTCTTGGAAGTCTACCTGCTTCTGCTCTTTCATTTCTAGCAATAGAAACACCATCAAGTCTTCCAGCAACTTCAATTTTAACTCCTTTAACCTCCTTATTAGTCATTACTTTCTCAACCGCTTGTTTGATAGTTTTTCTGAAAGGTGTTCTTCTCTCAATCTTTTGAGAAATCCATTCTGCTACTAATTTAGATGATAACCAAGGATTTTTAACTTCCTTAATCTCTAATTTGATTTTCTTTTCAAGTTCAAATCCCTCTTTTTGAGTTAAATGAATTGTTTTGATAATCATTCTAATGAGCTCTTTGCTAAGTTTTTCAACTCCTTCACCACCTCTTCCAATAATCAAACCTGGTCTTGATGTATAAATAACAACCCCTGTCTTATTAGGAAGTCTGTTAATTTCAACTTTTTCAACAGATAAGTCTTTTAATTTTTTATCTAAAAACTTTCTGATTATAAAATCTTCTCTAAGAAGTCTTACAAAATTTTTCTCGTAAAAACCTCTTGATAACCAATCATTTGTTTCCTTTATTCTAAATACTTTTGGGTGTACTTTGTGGCTCATTTTTCTTCTGTTTTTACCTTCTTATCTTCTTTTTTGACTTTACTTTCTTTCTTAACCATTTTATCTAATTCTATCTCAAAATGTGAAGTTCTTTTGTTAATCCTGTATGCAGTTCCTCTTGCTCTTGGCATAATTCTCTTATAAGTCGCTCCTTCATTAATCGCTACTTTAGAAATATATAAATCACCAACTTTCACTCCATCAAGATGTTCTGCGTTTGCAGCGGCTGAATTTAATAATTTAAGCATAGGATCTGCAGATTTGTTCAAAGTAAATCTTAAAATAGACTGAGCCTCCTCAACTTTTTTTCCTCTAATCAAATCAGCAACCAATCTTCCCTTTCTCGCTGATACTCTAAAATTGTTTAACTTAGCTTTATACATAATCTTTATTTCTTATCAATCTCTTTTTGTAATTTACCACCATGCTTAATGAATTTAGTTGTAGGTGAAAATTCTCCCAACTTATGTCCTACCATATCTTCTTCAATTCTAACAGCAATATGATCTTTTCCGTTATGTACTCCAAAAGTAAAACCAATCATTTCTGGAATAATAGTACAAGCTCTTGACCATGTCTTAATAACAGTTGCGTCGCCCGCTCTGACTTTAGACATTTTTTTCAATAACTTTTCGTCAATATATGGACCTTTTTTAAGACTTCTTGTCATATTTTTATTTTTTTACTCTCCTTTTAACGATTAATTTACTAAAACGCTTGTTCTTACCCCTTGTTTTTACTCCAAGAGCATGTTTACCCCAAGGAGTCTTTGGATATTTTAATCCAATTGGTGCTCTTCCTTCACCACCTCCGTGTGGATGATCTACAGGATTCATCGCACTTCCTCTAACAGTAGGTCTAACCCCCTTTCTTCTCATTCTTCCAGCATTTCCCCAGTTTATAAACTTGTAGTCGTGATTAGAAACGATTCCGATAGACGCAAAACACTCCTCTCTCATCTTTCTTAATTCAGATGAAGGCATTTTAAGAAGAACGAATCCGTCGTCATGAGCCATAACAACCGCATTTGAACCCGCTGATCTTACAAGTACTCCTTTCTTTCCTGGTTCTAAAGAAATATTATATATTTCAGTTCCGTCAGGGATGTTCTTTAATTGCATTCTATTTC
>JAQVBN010000064.1 GCA_028690275.1 Minisyncoccota bacterium
CTTCCAAGAAGAATCATAATAATTATATGCTTTTTCTAAATTAGAAGATGAAAACTCTGTACATAGTTCATACTCAGTTCCATTAATTAAATTATACCCATATTCAATACCACTTACTGGGTTAATACTATCCACATCTAATTCTTCCAAACTCTCAGGAATTTTTTCATACCTATAATAATAATCATCTATTGAATATTGTATATTATTTAAACTTGATACAATCTTTTCGTCTAATTTTCTTTCACGAGCCTCACTAGGAGATTCTACTATTAAAAAGGCAGAAATAAATCCAGCGACAATTAATAACAAAGAGATAATAAAAAATATTTTATTTATCTTATTGGTTTTAAACTCTTCTCTTCTAATATCATAGAAATAAAATCCAAAAATTATTAAAGCAATAAATAAAACAGTTAAAGCTTTTAATACAAAATTAATAGTTAAAGCTCCATCTAAAAAATTATTAAAGATACTTATCAAAGATCCTATAACCACAACACTAGAAACAAAAAGTATAAAATAAGTAAGCCATCTTCTTACTTCTGAATCTTTTTTAAGATCACCCGTTTTTAAATTAAAATATATTTTATGCATTACAAAATAAAATATAGGTGTTGCTATTAAAAGACCAGAAATAGCTGACTTTAAAACAGAACTATCATTATAATAAATAGTTTTAGCTATATCAGGAAAAAAATTATTAATTAATTCGAATAAAATGTTTCCAAAAGATAAAGACACTATAACTAGTGTTACCAATGAAAGCATGTAATAAAATGCGTATTTTGCTGAGTTCATACTATAATCTTAACATTATAAAAATAAAGATTCAAGAAGCTCCCCTATTCAATGGAATAAATCTCCATCTGACATTTTTTACAATTAAATTTTAATAAAAACTTCTGTTTCTTTTCATTAATCAAATATAATGGTTCTTTTAGATTAGGATCTCCGCACAACCCTAAATAATTTTTTAAACAATGTTTTGTTGTCATCAATTTGTCACCTTTTTTAATTTCAAAAGCAGAATCAATTTTAGAAACTCCGTGCTTGATATAAAAATTACGAGCTAATTTATTAGAAACATTATTTTCATAAGAAAGATCTTTCAAGAAGTAGGGTTCTGCACTTTCTTTATTAATTTTTCCTTTTTCCCTTTTGTAGTTTTTAGAAATTTCGTCATCTAATTTCTGCACCAAATCTCTTCTTAAATTATTTAAAACAGATAATGGAATAAATAATGGCTCTTTAAAGAAATCAATCTTGATTTCTTTTAAATAAAAATCCGTATTCCCTAACTTAGAAAATTGACTCTTAATATTTTCAAAAGACAGTTCTTTATCATTTGCATAGTCTTTAGATATTTCTATTTCTTCTGAAACAAAACTATTGCCAGCCTTAAAAGAAACATAAATTCCCTTTTGAGTTTCTTTTAAAGAAACTTTAATTCCTATTTTTCTCTGAAAAGAATTTTTATTGGTAATTAGTTTATTGAACTCTAGGTCAAAGTTTCTGTAAACCTTATCTCCCAATCTTAAATCTTGCCTTTCGTTAAGAAAAACTTTTTCTCCTTCAATTTTTATAACATTACTACCTTTAAGTTCACCTTCTTTATTAAAAAAACACACTCCATCTCCTGGAACAAACTTTTGTCTCTTATTAAGAATAAAATAATTTCCTGAAAATTGTTTAACTTCCCCCATCAACTTTCCTAAAGATTTCGGACTATTAATAGCTAAAATGTCTTTCTGTCTCCCATGTCTAAAATAATTAGTAAAAGAACGATTAAATGTTTTTTCTAAGTCTGGTTTAATTTCAGAAAAAACTTCGCCCTCAGAACTTTTTTTAAGTTTTTTCTTTTTTAATATCTCATCAATTTTCTGTCTGTAATAATAGGTAGTGTTGAGAACATAATCAATATCTTTTAATCTTCCTTCTATCTTAAAAGAAGTTATTCCTGCGTCTATCAATTCTTCTATGTCGTTTTCCGAACTTAAGTCTTTAAGAGATAATAAATATTTATCTTTAGCTAAAATTTTTCCCTCGGAATCAACTAAAGAATAAGGCAAACGACAAGGTTGAATACACTCTCCTCTATTACCACTTTTATTAGCTAAATACTGACTCATGTAACATCTTCCACTGTAACTAACGCAAAGAGCTCCGTGAATAAAGGCTTCTAACTCTATCTTTGTTTCTTTTTTGATTTCTTTAATTTCTTTCAAACTTAACTCTCTTGCCAAAATTACTCTTTTGAAGCCAATCTTTTCAAAAAATTTAATCTGAGAAATATCTACATTGTTCATCTGAGTGCTACCGATAATAGGAATATCATATAAATTAAGTTCTAAAATACCAACATCCTGAATAATTAATCCATCAACATTAAAAAAATATAGCTCATCAATTGTTTTCTGGACTTCTTTAATTTCTTTGTCATATAAAATCGTATTTAAGACAACATAAACTTTAACGTTAAACTTGTGAGCATACGAAATAAGAGCTTTAATATCTGAAAGATTATTAGAGGCGTTAACTCTTGCTCCAAATTTATGAGCTCCAATATAAACAGCATCCGCTCCAGCAGAAATAGCGGCTATTCCAAATTCTAAATTTTTTGCAGGGGATAATAATTCAATCATACACCTTCTTATTAACATATAAAAAAAGACCCTACAATGCCTATTTTCTTTTTTTTAAAATAGATATACAATATTTCTATAAATTATTAATTTAAAAAATATGGCGCTTCTAAATAGCATTATTTCCGAAAAAGATTTTAAGGAGATTAAAAAGTTTTCTAAAGATAAAAAAACTCCTTTTTTAATAATAAATAAAAAGAAGGTGGAAAAAAATTACGAAGAACTTCAAAAGAATTTGCCCTATGCAAAAATCTATTATGCTGTTAAGGCAAACCCAGAAGATGAAGTAATAAAAATTTTAGATAAGAAAGGTTCTAATTTTGATATCGCTACTATCTTTGAAATGGAACAACTTCTTCGGCTTGGAATTTCTACAGACAGAATGAGTTTTGGAAATACTATAAAAAAAGAAGAAGATATTGCCTATGCATATAAAAAAGGAATTAGACTTTTTGCTACCGACTCTGAGAGTGATTTAAATAAAATTGCTCGTCAGGCTCCTGAAGCAAAAGTCTTTTTTAGATTACTTTGTGATGGAAGTGGTGCTGATTGGCCTCTTTCGAGAAAATTTGGAGCTTATCCTGATATGATTTTTAGACTAGCTCTTAGGGCAAAGAAATTAAACTTAATCCCTTATGGACTATCTTTTCATGTTGGTTCTCAACAAAGAGATATTGGACAATGGGACAATGCTATTTCTCAATGCAAATATCTTTTTGATTCTCTAGCTGATGCTGATATTAATTTAAAATTAATTAATATCGGTGGAGGTTTTCCTTCAAATTACCTTGAACCTACTCAAGACATTTCTGTATATGCCAAAGAAGTTACTAGATTTTTAAAAGAAGATTTTGGAGATAATTTTCCAGAAATTATTATTGAACCAGGAAGGTCTCTTGTTGGAGATTCTGGGACACTCGTTTCGGAAATTGTAATGATCTCATCCAAAAGTACCACTACTGGTTACGACTGGGTTTATGTTGATGTTGGAAAATTTGGAGGATTAATAGAAACAATTGGCGAGTCTATAAAATACCCCATAATCAGTGAAGGGGCTACAAAAGATAACACCAAAGAAGTTA
>JAQVBN010000065.1 GCA_028690275.1 Minisyncoccota bacterium
ATATGGTCTTTTTCTTTCCTAAAAATTATTGCTCCTGCTGATTTTTCCATAATTATCTTTTATTTAAATATTTTTCTATTTCCTTTAAAGACATAGTATTAATAATGTCTTTCTTTTCCGCCCAACCTCTTCTGGCCTCATTTACACCATACTCCATCCTATCCATTTGTTTTAAGGCATGAGTATCTGTGTTGATAAAAAACTTACAACCAATTTCTTTTGCTCTTTTAATATGATAATTGCTTAAGTCTAATCTATCCGAAGAGTTTACTTCGAGCGCAATATTATTAGTTTTAGCAAATTGAAATATTTTTTCAAGATCTAAATCAAAAGAACCTCTCCTATTAACTATTCTTCCTGTTGGATGAACCAAACAAGTAACATGTGGATTCGACATTGCTTTAATAATTCTTTCCGTCATTTCTTTTTTCCCCATCTTAAAATTAGTATGAACCCCAATGTTTACAAAATCAAGATTTTTTAAAACCTCATTCTTAATATCCAAAGTTCCGTCTTTTAAAATATTAACCTCGGCTCCGTGAAAAACCCGTATCTTAGAACCATACCTTTTATTCAGTTTTTTAATTTCTTTCTTTTGAAGTTTTAACTTTTCTTCATCTAATCCTTTTTCTATTTTAAGTACTTTTGTGTGATCAGAAATTCCAATGTATTTATATCCTTTATCAATAGCTCTTAGAACAATCTCTTCCATTGAAATATTGGTACCAGCAAAACTAGAATGAGTATGAAAATCACCCTTTACATCTTTTAACTCTACAAGTTTGGGAAGTTTGTGTTTGGCTGCCATTTCTATCTCGTTTCTACCCTCTCTTAATTCTGGAGGAATATATTCTAGTCCTAATTTTTTATAGATATCTTCTTCTTTTTTTCCTGCCTTATAAATATCGTTTTTAAAAAGACCGTATTCATTCAATTTATATCCTTTTGAATTTGCTAAAATTCTTAAAGCAATATTATGTTCTTTGGATCCAGTAAAATATTGAAGAGCTGCCCCAAAAGAATTTTCGGTTACTACTCTTAAATCAATATTTATACCTTTTTTAATTCTTACAGAAGTTTTTGTTTCGCCTCTTCCCCAAATTTTAACCACATTAGGAAAAGTAACAAACTCGTCCATTATTTTTCTAGGAAAAGAAGCAGCTACCAAAATATCAATATCACCAACCGTTTCTTTTCTTCTTCTAAATGAACCTGCTATTTCTATTTTCTTAACTTCTTTTATTTTTTTTAATCTCCCCACAATTTCATTAACATCATCTATAATTTCAGAGATAAGATATCTTGTTCCATTAGCTTCCATAAAAGAAATCCCAATTAAAATATTTTTCTGACTTTTTTCTCCAAACCCTTTTAAGTCTTTTAATTTATTTTTTTCTATCGCTTCCTTTAATTCAACTACGTTCGTTATTCCTAACTCCTTATTTAAAAATTCTATTTTCTTAGCTCCCAATCCTTGTATTCTTTTCAAATTTTTAAGATCAATAGGTTTCTCTTTTTTTAGTTCTTCAAAATATTTTATTTTCCCAGTTTTAAGATATTCTTCTATTTTGAGCGCAATACTTTCTCCAACTCCCTGAATTTCTTCAAGCCCTTTAAGTCCTTCTTTTTTGTAAATATCTTCTACGTCTTTTTCTAAAGAATCTAAAGAGACCGCTGCTTCTTGATAAGCTTTTGGTTTAAAAGGAATGTTCTTTAAATCAAGATAGTCTCCTATTTCAAATAATATTTTTGCGATTTCTTCATTTTTCATTTTAATGAAATTTTATTTTTCAAAAAAGAATAACCAGCTTTAAAAAATAAAACAAAACCAGTTAAAGCAACAATTACTTCTCCTGCTCTTAAAATCATGGCGAAAGCACTTGAAACTCCCAGATGAATATTAAGATTTTCAAAAGCAAAAGCTTGAATTAATTCTTGAGTTCCTAGAGTTGCTGGAATAGGAATTAAAGTTGAAAGAAATGAAAATCCTAGAACAGAAAAACTTCCCATAAAATCAAGATTAACTCCTAAGAAAAAGATAATCACCCAAACCCTTAAAAGCATTGCCAAATCTTTTAAAATCGAAAAGAAATATCCTTTCCACAAACCAATATTTTTTATATTAAAATAATCAAAAACTATTTTTTCAGTTTTGATGGCAAGACTTTCCTTGTAATCCTCCTTATTCATTTTTAAAAGCATGTTTTTAATAAAACTCTTTTTTCTAAAAACATAAAAATAAACACCCGCAAGAAGAAGTAAGGTTAGGAAGATAGAAATTATAAAAATAAACAAAATATTACCTTCTGGCATAGCTATTCTATAGAAAAAATATAAAGTTCCAAATAAAATAACTAAGATATTAATCGTCCATTCAACAATCCTTTCTATTGCTACAGATGCCAAAGCTTTGTCCCATCCAATTTTAGCTTTTTGTTCCAGAAGAGTCGCCCTAAAAATCTCTCCCCCAAAAATAATAATTGGAAAAAGATAAACGATAGAAAACCCAGCAGTGTAAAATTTAAAATAATCAAATAAAGAAATTTTATCAGAAGCCGCTCCCTCATCTTTAACAATTTGCTTCCATCTCAACCCTCCCAAAAAAGCAATAAGAAAAGATAAAAAAATAATTAAAAAACCCTCTTTATCTAAAAAGATAGTAAAACTTTTTAAAATAAAATCCCAGCCAATAATATTTCCAACATATATAAAAATAGCAATACCAAACAAAATAGAGATTAAAAATAGTAATCCTTGCTTAATTGCTTTCATAATATTTTTTTATCAATAAATACTCTTACCCTTTCTTTATGTTTTTCTAAAGGATAATAATGACCTTTAATGTTTACTGCTTTTCCTAAGGAAATTCCTTCCCCTAGAATAAAATTCCTAATCCATTTAAACGTCCCGAAGATAAAAGTCGCCTTAAATAATTGCCAAGTATTTCCGTTAGACAAATCATCTTCAAACTCATTAATTAAAAGAATGTTTTCATTATCACTTTTAATTCCAAAAAATGGTTTTCCAAATTCTATACTAAAAACATTTTTTTTATTCTTTGTTCTTTCCATAATTTCATCAGCAATAAGAGCCCCATTAGAAAGCCCTAACAAAATAATCTTTTTATTATTGTCAGAGATAATAGGAGTAATTAATTCTGCCTGCCTCTGGAAGTCAAAAACATAATCTTTAAAATAACCTATTTTTCCTATTAAGTGATCTTCTGTTCTAAAATATTGCACGATGCCAACTTTTAAACCCCTAACAGATAAATAATCTGTAATAAAATCAGAGAAAGGATTGAGGTCAAAAGCTTCTTTATAATTTATAGTACCCCATCCACCTGCATTAAAAATAATAATTACATCATTATCTTTTAAAGCATTTTTAAAATCAATTTCAAACTTTGAAATATTTTTTTTAATAAAATAAAAATCAAACCACCAAAAGGAATAAAGTATTGAAACGGCTAAAAATAATAATAAACCATCAATCATAATCCGCAATCTTTATTAAGATAACAATTAACTTTTTTATCTTTTAAATAACATTCATTAGCATAAATAAAACCATCTTTTGTATAAACCAACTCTAAATCCGAACTACGAACTTCTTTTAAACATCCAGAAAAAGTATTTTCCTGTCCGCTCAAGAAACTATCCAATTCTTTTAAATCTAAAATATTTATCGTTCCGTCTTTGTTTAAATCAGCATTAATAAATT
>JAQVBN010000005.1:0-8003 GCA_028690275.1 Minisyncoccota bacterium
TATTAACCCAGTAAGTGGTATTGAATATGGGTATAATTTAATTAATGGAACTGAGTATGAACTATGTACAGAGTTTTCATCTTCTAATTTAGAAAAAGCATATAATTATTATGATTCTTCTTGGAAGCACGATAAAGGATATGTCTGTATTAAAAAAGAAGTTAGTTCGGGAGCATTAAAAACATATAATAAATAAAAATTATGGACAAAAAAATAATCATTATTTTATCAATTATTTTAGTATCTTTAATGGGCGTTGTTTTTATTGTAAGTTTGCTTATCAATAATAATAAAAAACAAACTCAAGAGGTTGTAGAAAATCCCATTGTAGAAGAAGAGGGGAATGTCTTCTCGGATATTCCAACAGCCCTTTCGTCTCTTAAAAGTCTTATAGATAATATAAAAATAACCCAAGGGGGATATCAATATATTAATGATAATGAGGAGATGATTAGCGCGGTAAATGCTATTAAAGAGTTTAAGGTTTCAAACATGAAAAGTAACGTCGATAAAGACAAACAAATATTTTGTTTTTCTTTAACTAGTAAGGAAGGTAAGAATTTCTGTATAGATAATCTTAACGAACAAGTTTTAGAAGAATTTACTTGTAGTAGTAAGAGTACTTCTTGTGTTGTTGTGCCAGTAGTGATTCCTAGCGAGGGGGTAGAGGGAGAGATTCCAGAAATTGTACCAGAAGAAGAGGTTCCAGAAATTATACCAGAAGAACAAGAGCCAATTTTAAAACAAGAAGTGACTGTTGGAGAAACGGTGATAAAAAGATATGACGATGAAGGAAAGCAGGTAATTTATATAAATGATAAAGAATATGGTCCATACGAAGAAGCTTATATTATCTACAAGGAAACTGACTGGGGGCTTTTACTTCTATATCAAGGATCTTGGTATGTAGATATTAATGGAAAGGTGACTGGACCTTACACAGAAAGACCAGTAGTAGAGTTTTATGGTGAAGATTTGGGCTATTCTTATTTAAAAGATGGCAAATATTATGTTAGTTTAAATAATGAAACCTACGGACCATACGATGATCTTGTAGAATTTAATATTAATAATTAATAATATAAAAATATGGAAAACATACTTAACAATAAATTATTTAAAAATTTAATTAATGTTTTTATAGGAGTTTTAATTATTTTTTTAGCTTTTATAATGTTTAATTTAAGTGAATCTAAGGAGCAGAACACAATTTCTGTAACTGGATTTGCTGAAATTTCTGCCAAACCAGATGTTGCTCAAATTACTTTAACTGTAATTTCTGAGAATATAGATTTGGGGATAGCAAGTAATCAAAATAGCGAAAGAATTAATGCTATAGTTAGCTTTTTAGAGGAAAATGGTGTTGAGAGTAAAGATATCAAGACTAGTTTATATAATATTAGTCCAAGATATGAATATGTGAGTGATTATAGTAAACGTTATTTAGCTTCTTACGAAGTTGAACAAAGTTTAACTGTTAAAATTAGAAATTTAGATATTGTGGGTGATATTATTGCTGGAGCAACCGAAAGAGGTTCTAATGATATTAGTAGTCTTCAGTTTATTATTGATGATGACGAAGCTTTAAAAGAAGAGGTCAGAGGACAAGCAATAGCTAATGCTAAAGAGAAGGCAGAAATACTAGGTAAGGATTTAGGAGTTTCATTAACAGAGATAGTAAACTTCTACGAAACTTCATCTTCTCCTATTTATTCTGATTATAATTATACCTTAGGTGGTGCTGGAATTATGGAATCCGCAAAAGCAATTTCTTCCTCAATTCAAGCGGGAGAGAATAATATTACTTCCAACGTAACAATTGTTTACAAAATAAAGTAAAAGTTAAAGGAGAGGGGGTTACCCCTCTTTTTTTTATTGTCTTTTTATGTTATAATTTTTGGTTGTCTATGAACTTTAAATTAAAAACAAAAATGAAGCCAAAAGGAGATCAGCCCGAAGCGATTCAGGGTCTTTATGACGGCTTAAAAAAGAAATTTAAGAAGCAAACTTTACTTGGAGTAACGGGGTCGGGAAAGACTTTTACAATTGCGAATGTTATTGAAAAATATCAAAAACCCACTCTTGTTATTTCTCACAACAAAACTTTAGCAGCTCAATTATGTAATGAATTTAGAGAATTTTTTCCTGATAATGCGGTTGAATATTTTGTTAGTTATTATGATTATTTTCAGCCAGAAAGTTATTTAGCTAGTAGCGATACTTATATTGAAAAGGAGGCTCAGATTAATGATGAAATTGATAGATTGCGTCATGCTTCTACTCAAGCATTGCTTACAAGAGATGATGTTATTATCGTTGCTTCGGTTTCGGCTATTTATGGTTTAGGTTCTCCTAAAGAATACGAGAAGATAATTTTTTCTTTTAGTAAGGGAGAGAAAATTAAACACAAAGAGCTTGCAAAGAAATTAATTGAGATTCATTTCGATAGAGTTACAACTGATCTTAAGAGGGGAACTTTTCGTTTAAGAGGTCAGGTTCTTGAATTAATGCCAGTAAATGAAAAAGTTATTTATAGGTTTGTTATTTCTGATAAAATAGAAAAAATTGAAGTTTTAGATTTTTTAACTAGGGAATTTATTAAAGAATTGGATGTTGTTAGAATTTTTCCAGCCACTCATTATATTATTAACGAAGAGGAAAGACTCATTGCTATAAACAATATAAGAAAAGAATTAGAAGAACGTTTAAAATATTTTGAAAAAGAAGGAAAGGTCCTTGAATATGAAAGATTAAAAAGAAGAATTAATTTTGATTTAGAAATGATGGAAAATATTGGATATTGTCAGGGAATTGAAAATTATTCTGCTCATTTTGATAAAAGGACAGTTGGAGAACCTCCTTTTACTCTTTTAGATTATTTTAAAGAATCAGAAAAAGATTTCTTAATTGTTGTTGATGAATCTCATGTTACCTTGCCTCAAATTAGGGCTATGTATAACGGAGATAAGGCAAGGAAGAAATCGTTGATTGATAATGGTTTTCGTTTGCCTTCTGCTTACGACAATCGTCCTTTAACTTATAAAGAATTTGAAGAAAGAATTAATAATATTATTTATGTTTCTGCGACTCCTGCGGAAGAAGAAATGGTTTCAAGCGAAAGTATAGTGGAGCAAATAGTAAGACCAACAGGATTGGTTGATCCAGAAATTGATATCCGACCTATTGTTTCTTCGTCTAAGAATTTATCTCAAGTTGAAGATTTAATCAAAGAAATTGAAAAGCAAGTTAAAAAAGGAGAAAAAACCCTGGTAACAACTTTAAGTAAAAGAATGGCTGAAGATTTAACTTCTTTCTTGGAGGATAAAAAAATTAGAGTAAAGTATTTGCACTCTGACATTAAAACACTTCAAAGAATTGATATTATTACAGATTTAAGAAAAGGACTTATTGATGTTATCGTGGGAGTTAATTTGATTAGAGAGGGGTTGGATATTCCTGAAGTTTCTCTTGTTGCTATTTTAGATGCTGATAAGGAGGGTTTTCTAAGAAATGAGACTAGTTTGATTCAAACAATTGGAAGGGCGGCTAGAAACGAGAATGGAAGAGTTATTTTATATGCTGATCAAATAACAGAATCTATTAATAAAGCTGTTAAAGAAACTGAAAGAAGAAGGGAGCTTCAATTAAAATATAATAAAGAAAATAATATAACCCCAAAAACAATTAGCAAGGCTATTGCTAATATATTTGAGGAGTTCGGTGTTTCAAAGAGTAAGGAAGATCAGAAACGTCTTGTGAAGTTAGATCTTTTAGGGGACGCTAGAAGTAAGAAAGAAATTCTTAAGGTGAAAAAGAGACAAATGGCAGAAGCAGCAGAGAGACTTGAATTTGAATTAGCGGCACTTTTAAGAGACGAAATTAAAGAATTAGAAAAAAATGCAAAATAAAATTATAATAAAAGGAGCTAGGGAGCATAATTTAAAAAATGTTTCCTTGGAGCTTCCAAGAAATAAAATGGTTGTTTTTACTGGATTGTCTGGATCAGGTAAGTCTAGTTTGGCTTTTGATACAATTTTTGCTGAAGGGCAAAGAAGATATTTAGAGTCTTTATCTGCTTATGCGAGACAATTTTTAGGAGGAATGCAAAAACCAAATGTAGATGAAATAGAGGGATTGTCTCCAGCAATATCTATTAGTCAAAAGGCTCATAACTCTAACCCAAGATCTACGGTAGCTACAATAACGGAAATATATGATTATCTTAGAGTTTTGTTTGCAAGGATTGGAAAACCATTTTGTCCTGATTGCGGGGTGCTCATCGAAAAGATGTCTCTTGATGAGATAGTTGATAATGTTAAAAAGATATTAGACAAGAAAAAGCCGAAAGAGATTATTATCTTTTCGCCAGTTGTTAGAGGAAGAAGGGGTGAATATTACCAACTTATTCAAGATTTGTATGAGTCTGGATTTTTAGAAGTAAGAATTGATGGTGAAATAAAAAACTTACAAAGTAGAGTTGTCATAGAGAAAGGAAAAAAACACACCATAGAAGTTGTGGTTGATAAATTTAACGATTCTAATTTTGATCAAGATTTTGATTTTAGGCTAAACGAAGCGATTGAGACAGCGATTGATTTGTCTGATGGTCTTTGTGTCTTAGAAATAGACAAAAAAGAATATATTTTCAGTACAAGCTATTCTTGTCCTAAGTGTGGTTTTAGTTTTCCTGAAATAGAGCCAAGATTGTTTAGTTTTAACACTCCTTATGGTCATTGTGAATATTGTAAAGGAGTAGGAACAGAAGAAATTTTTTCTGAGAAGCCTTGTCCAGTTTGTGAAGGAAAGAGGCTTAATAAGAATGCTTTAAGTGTTAAAATTAATTCAAAGAATATTTGGGATATAACAAGTTTGACCATTGAAAAAGCTCTTGCCTTTATTAATGCTTTAGATTTAAATCCACAAGAAAAAGAGATTGCAGAAACTATTTTAATTGAAATCAAAAATCGTTTGCAGTTTTTGCTTGATGTTGGTTTAAACTATATAGATTTAAATAGAAGGACGGGAACTTTGTCTGGAGGAGAGGCTCAAAGAATTAGATTAGCTTCTCAAATGGGAACCAAGATGGTCGGAGCCTTATATGTTTTAGATGAGCCAACAATTGGTTTGCATCAAAGAGATAATGAAAAGCTTGTTTCAGCCCTTAGAAATTTATGTGATATTGGAAATAGTATCATTGTTGTCGAACATGACGAAGATACGATCTTAACTTCTGATTGGATTGTCGATTTTGGACCTTTTGCAGGAGAGCATGGAGGAGAGATAATGTTTTCAGGGCCTCTCGAAACAATGCTTTTTGGAACTAAGAGTAAAACAGAGGTTAAAACAATAGGGGACGCAAAGAAGAGTTTAACGGGTAAATATTTAAGAAAGGAATTAAAGATAGAGGTTCCAAAAATAAGAAGAATTGTGGACAAGGCTGTTCCTATGATTGAAATTAAGGATGCTCACGCTAACAACCTTAAGCATGTTGATGTAAAAATTCCTCTTCAAAGATTTGTTTGTTTTACGGGAGTTTCTGGTTCTGGAAAATCAACCTTAATGAATAATATTTTATATAACTATACGGTTAGTAAAAAATTAAGAATTCCTCAAAAAAATAATGACGTTAAAGAGATTAGAAATTTAGAATATATTGATAAAATAATTAAAATTGACCAATCTCCAATAGGAAGAACTCCGAGATCTAATCCAGCAACTTATACTAAAGTTTTTGATTATGTTCGAGAATTATTTGCCGAAACAGCAGAGGCTAAAATAAAAGGTTTTGGTGCGGGTAGGTTTAGTTTTAATATGCCATCTGGAAGGTGTGAACATTGTGAAGGTAGGGGTGTTATAGAAATTGAAATGCACTTTTTACCTAACGTAGAGATTGTTTGTGATGTTTGCCGTGGAAATAGATTTAATAGAGAGACCTTAGAAATACATTACAAGGGAAAGAATATCGCAGAAGTATTAAATATGACTATTGAGGAGGCAGTTGTATTTTTTAAAGATATTCCTAATATTTATGACAAACTTAAAGTTTTAAATGATGTTGGTTTGGGATATTTAAGATTGGGACAGGCAGCAACAACTTTGTCTGGAGGAGAGGCTCAAAGAATTAAATTAAGTAAAGAATTGGCTAAGCCAAACACAACAAAAACTTTATATTTATTAGATGAACCAACTACTGGTCTTCATTATGATGATGTTAAAAGATTGATTGAAGTAATTCAAAAATTAGTTTCTCAAGGAAATACGGTTTTAGTTATAGAACATAATTTAGATTTTATTAAAACAGCGGATTGGATTATTGATCTTGGTCCAGAAGGGGGAGATCAAGGAGGACAAGTTGTAGCTGAAGGAACCCCGGAAGATTTAGCTAGAAGGAGTACGACTTCTTATACGGGAAAATATTTAAAACATCTTTTATGATAAAAAATTTACCAGACAATTCGGGGATTTATCTTTTTTATAATAAGAAAAAAGAACTTATCTATGTTGGTAAGGCAACCTCTTTAAAAAATAGAGTTAATAGTTATTTCTCTGGATTAAAGAGTATGCGTCCAATTGAACTTTTAATTAAAGAAGTTAAGGATATTAAATGGATTGAAACAGAATCAGTGATTGAAGCTGCTATTCTTGAAGCGAAATATATTAAAAAATTTAAACCTAAGTATAATGTAATCGGAAAAGATGACAAGAGTTGGATTTATTTTTATTTAACTAAAGAAGATTTTCCCAAATTAAAAACTATAAGAGAACACGAACTTAAGGATCTTAATAAAAAAACCACAAAAAAGATTTTTGGACCTTTTCCAAATATTAAAACTTCAGAAATGTTAAGAATTTTACACTCACTCTTTTTTATTTCAAAATGCGAACCAAACCAAAAGAAACCTTGTTTTGATTATCAAATTAAAAGATGTTTGGGGGTTTGCTTGGGATTAATAAACAAAGAAGAATATGACAAGAGGGTGATAAAACCTCTTATACAATTTTTAAATGGAAACAAAAAAGCTGTTATTAAGAATTTAGAAAGACAAATGAAATTATTTTCTAAAAATCAGTATTTCGAAGAAGCAAATAAAATTAAATATCAAATAGAAAAATTAAAAAAAATTCAAGACGCTTCTTTGATCAATAAAAGTTTTATTGAAGATGTTTTCAAGGAAGAATTTTCGATCAAAAGAATTGAAGGCTATGATATCTCTAATTTAGGAAATAATTTTAAAGTTGGAAGTATGGTTGTTTCTGACTCAAAAGGACCTATAAAATCAGAGTATAAGAAGTTTAAAATTAAAACAGTTGAAAAACAAAGCGATATAGATTGTTTAAGGGAAGTATTCCAAAGAAGACTTAATCATCCAGAATGGGGAAAACCAGAAATTGTTCTTGTTGATGGAGGAAAACCTCAAGTCAACTTAACAAAAAAGTTTTTTAAAGATATTTTTGTTTTGGGAATTGCTAAAGGAAAAGATAGAAATAAGGATGAATTTATTTATTCATCTCTAAAAGACAAGCAGATGATTGATTTTATTGAAAATAACAAAAATGTTTTTATAAATTTAAGAGATGAAGCCCATCGCTTTGCAATAAATTATCAAAAAAGGCTTGCGCAAATTAAATAGTTTTAGTATAATTTCTATATGATACAAGTATTAATAGTAGGAAAAAACAAAGAAGATGTAAAAAATCTTTTGGCTAATGCTGAAAGTGCGGCTAAAGAATTTAAGGATATAGAAGTTTCTTTCTTTAAAGAAGAGGATGAAACTATTTATGAGCTTCCTTTAGTTGTTGTTAATAACTTAATAGTTTCTTCGGGGACAGTTTTGGAAGAAAAAGATTTAAGAGAAATATTTAAAAATCCTCCAGAAGGATGCTCTGGTTCTTGCGGTAGTTGTGGCGGGGGATGTGGTTGTTAATTTTATGAAAAAAAATTTTAATATAGGAGAAAATATTGGATTTGGTTTTGATAGAACTTTGAAGAATGTTTGGTTTTT
>JAQVBN010000005.1:8103-15367 GCA_028690275.1 Minisyncoccota bacterium
AAAAAGCAATCTCAAAAATCTAAAAAAACAGTTTTTTTACAAGATTAAATGTATTCAGTAAAACAAGACTTAACAGATAAAAAGATCGGAGTTATTTTAACCGATACTATTTATGGTATTGTTGGGTTGGCATTAGAAAAAGATGTTGTGGAAAGAGTTTTTAGGGTAAAAAAAAGAAACCCCAAAAAGCCATTAGTAGTTTTAATTTCTTCAATAGATGATCTTAAAAGCATATTTGAGATAGATTTAAACTCAAAATGTCTTAATATTTTAAAAGAATTTTGGCCTGGAAAAGTGAGTGTTGTTTTGCCATGTAAAAAATATCCTCATCTTCATAGAGGATTAAACTCTATTGCCTTTAGATTTCCTAACAAAAAAGAATTAGTTGATTTAATTAAAGAAGTTGGACCAATAATTGCAACTTCTGTTAATAAGGAGGGGGAGATTCCTGCAAAAAATATCGCTGAAGCTAAGGAATACTTTAAAAATGAATTAGATTTTTATATTGATGGAGGAGAAGTGTCAAAAGAGCCCTCGATGATTGTTAGATTGATTGATGAAAATGAGTTAGAAGTTCTAAGAGGAAAGCTATGTTTAAGGAAATAACTTTTTTGATATTAATTATTCTTTCTCTTTTATTTTTAAATAAAGAATATTTATCGGAAGAGGATTTGTTAAAGCATGAAGAAAGTCAACAAATTTTATTTGTTGGAGATATGATGTTTGATAGGGGGGTTGAGTTTTTAATGGAAAATAATAGCTTCGATTATCCTTTTGAAAAAATTAAAGAGGATCTATTGCCAGCCAAAATTTTAGTTGGAAACTTAGAGGGGCCGATTGTAAGTAATCCTGTTTTTATTTCTGCTCATTCTATGAGTTTTTCTTTTAATAAAAAAGTTGCCCAGATTTTGAGAGATAATAATTTTAGTATTGTTTCACTTGCTAATAACCATACATCTAATATGGGCGAAGAAGGGTTGGAAGAAACTAAAAATTTTTTACAAGAGAATGGTATTGATTATGTCGGAGATCCTGACACTTGTTCTTCTGATGGTGTGATAATAAAAGATGGTATTGCTTATTTTTCAGTTAATGTTACCTTTCCATACAATTGTTCGAAAGAAGATATTGTTTTTAATATAAACAAAATAAGAGAAGAATCTGAATATAATTTTTTAGTAGTTTTAGTCCATTGGGGAAATGAATACGAACACCTAGCTTCTGATTATCAAATAGAACTTGCTCATCTAATAATAGACGCAGGGGCAGATTTAATTATTGGCGGACACCCACATGTTATTCAAAATATAGAGAAATATAATGGAAAATTAATTTTTTATTCTTTGGGAAATTTTATCTTTGATCAATATTTTTCAGAAGAAACTCAGCAAGGGCTCATGATAGACATAAGATTAAGTAAGGATCGCCAAGATTACAATATTATTGTTGTTGAAGAAAACAAAGCTCAGCCCGCTAGAATAGAATCTCAGGAAATTTTAAAATGGTTAGCTTCAATTTCTTCAGAGAGTTTAAAAGAAGAAATTGAGGGCGGAAAAATAGTTATTTATTAAAAAGATCTATATAATATTTAAATCTTTTAGCAACTTCATCAGAAGCTTTGTTCTCATCAATTTTCTTTTCAGCATATTCTTTAATTGGGTCAATAAAGATAGTTCTTCCAATAGCAAACCCGATAATATTTTTAATTTTTTTAGATTCCATTAGCCACTTTCTAACTTTTTCTTTTGATTCACCTCTTCCTAAAAAAATAATTTGAGATTTATTTTTTATCATTTTATTTATTTCTTTCCACCCCTTTTCATTAAAACCTTCAAGCTTCCAAATGTCTACCCTTATAGTTTCTTGAATTTCTTGAATTGCCTGACAAGTTCTATTTAATCTTAAATATTTATCATAGTTTGTGGTTAGCTTTAAATCATCTTCTGTTGGAGGGACTAATAATTCTAAAATTAATTTATAGTTATTTTTTTCACAAAAAGTATTAATTTTTTTTAAGACAATATCTTGTTTTTCGTTTATTTCGATATTTAGGGGATTGTACCTAATTAAAACTTTAATATAGTCGGGGTCTATTTTTTTTATTTCTTTTAAGTCTTTATATTCTAATTCTAAAATTTCTTTTCCACTTTTTTCGATTGGTAAACAAAGCTGTATTTTATTTTCTTTTGCAAATTTTATTATTTTACTCCCATATTTTTCATCAACTAAAATAGCTAAGTCTTTCTTAGTCTTATATGTTTCATAGACTTTTAAAAATCCGGTGAAGATAATATTTTTTAATTCTTCAACGGTTTTTTTATTTGGTTTTTCCAATATTTTTAAAAAAGATGATCTATGATCAAATGGTAAAATAAAAAGTTTCATGTTTATATAATATCTTTTTATTGATTTTCTTTCAACAGCTGTTATAATTTAATTATGAACATATCTTTTTTAGGAGCTTGTGGTGAGGTTACAGGTTCTTGTACTTTAGTAGAGGCTTCTGGCATTAAATTTTTAGTTGATTGTGGAATGTTTCAAGGGTTAAATTCTTACGAAAAAAATCTTGAGAATTTTTCTTTTAATCCCAAGGAAATTGATTTTGTTTTTTTGACTCACGCACATCTTGATCATTCGGGGAGACTTCCTATTTTATACAAAGAAGGTTTTAGGGGAAAAGTTTTTTCTACAAAACCAACTAAGGATTTAGCAGAAATTATTTTAAAAGATTCTGCTCGTATTTTTGAGAAAGATTTCAAAACTCCTTTATTTGATTTTAACGATATTTCTAACATTATGAATTCTTTTGAAACTTTTGATTATTACAAAAAGAATCAGGCGGGAAATATCTTTTTTAGAGCTTTAGATGCGGGTCATATTTTAGGATCATCTATTTTTGAATTTTTTATAGAAGGAAAGAAAATTGTTTTTTCTGGAGATTTGGGGAATGATAATGCTCCTATAGTAAGAGATACCGATTTAATAGATTCTGCGGACGTGGTCGTTGTAGAATCAACCTATGGTGGAAAAGTACATGCAGATAGAAAAGAAGGGGTGGCGGAGCTTGCTAAGAATATAGAAGAAGTTATTCAGAAAAAATCAGTTTTATTAATTCCTAGTTTTAGTATTGAAAGAACTCAAGAGTTGTTGTTTGAAATTAACAATTTGATAGAAAGTAAAAAAGTACCTTTTATTAATGTTTTCTTAGATAGCCCTTTAGCTATTAAGGCTACTTCTATTTATAGAAAATATGAAGACTTTTTTGACAAGGAAAGTATTACACTTATAAATTCTGGAGATGACATTTTTGATTTTGATGGTTTTAAAGAAGCGAAGGATACAAAAAAAGTTTTAGATTCTTCTTCTCCCAAAATAATTATGGCTGGTTCGGGAATGTGTTCTGGCGGAAGAATACCTTTTTATATTAAAATTTATGGCAAGAATAAAGATAATATAATTTTGTTAAATTCTTATCAGGCAGAGGGAACTATGGGAAGAAGGATTGAAGCACATGAAGATATCTTTATTAATAATAAAAAAGTTCAAATTAAGGCTAAGGTTGAAAAAATTTTATCGTTTTCTTCTCACGCAGATTCTATCAAATTAAAAAATTGGGTTTCAAAAGCCAACCCATCTCAAGTATTTATAAATCACGGAGAGAAAGAAGAAAGTTTGGCCCTTAAAAGAGAATTGAATATTAAAAAAGTAACCCTTCCAGTCCTTGCTGAAAAATACTTAATTTGATATAATAAATAAACAGACAAATAAAAAATAAACATATGGAAAATAAACACATCATAATAGCATCATTAATAATAGCTTTTTCACTAATTGTTTCTGTATTAATTTATTCTAACAATTTATTTAAAATACAAAATTTAGATAATACTTTAGTTGTAACAGGATCTTCAACAAAAATTGTTACCTCGGATTTGGTAAAATTGAAAACAAATTTTTCCAGAACGGTTTCTGTTTCACAACTTAAAAATGGTTATTCGTTAATGGAGGCTGACGAAGCTAAGGTTGTTAAATTTTTGACCGATAATAATATAACTGAAAGCGAGTATGAAATTTCTCCGATTTCTATGTACGAACAATATTCTTACAAAGAAGATGGCGGTGAGACAAAATATAATTTATCTCAACAAATTATAATTACTTCTACTGATTTGGAGAAAGTAAAAGCATTATCTCAAAAAGCAAATGAACTTATCAATTTAGACGTTATCTATCAAACTAATGCTTTGGAGTATTATTATACCAAGCTTCCAGAGGAGAGAATTAATCTTTTACCAGCAGCAGTTTTAGATGCACAAAAGAGAGCTGAGGCCATTGCTCAAAGTACGGATAGAAAAGTGGGAACATTAAAAAGTGCTGACATGGGGGTTGTTCAAATAATGGAACCAAATTCAACAAACATATCAAGCTATGGTTCATATGATACCTCAACCATAGAAAAAGAGATAATGATTACTGTTAGCGCGGATTTTGTTTTAGAATAAAGAACTAAAAAATCTAAAAACACTTTTAAATTAGGTGTTTTTAGGTTTTAAAAGCAAAAAAGACTTGAAATTAATTCTTATTTTAGTATAATCCCTATTGTTATTAAATATTGTTAAATTTTTAGTATGACACCAATTAAAAAAGAGCAAGATATTATTCTTTTTGTGAATGATATCCCAGACAATATGCCGGATGAATTGCAGACATTCAGAAAAGATCTTGCTAATTATGGTAAAAAGCATAACAAAAAATTTAGATTAGCTATTATTCGTGATACTCGAAGAATAGAAATAGGGGGAGCAGAGGAGAAAGTATACCCAGATGATATTATTTATCTTTCTTGTGATTTTAGCGATCCAATTAAAATTCAAAAAGCCTTACTTCCTTACCAAAAAGAACTTTTAGGGGTAACTTGTCGTAGTGAAATTAATATTGATTCTTTTTCTAAATTAGTTCCAAATGTCCCTTATCTTAAAACACCAACTTCAGAATCTTTAGATTGGTCTATTCAAAAGACTATGATGAGAAAGAGGTTTAATGCTTATGATAAAAAAATTACACCTAAGTTTTATATCGTTAAAGAACTTTCTCGTGAAACAATGCAAGCGATAAAAGAAAAGGTTGGTTTTCCTCTTGTGGTTAAGCCTTCTGGTTTAGCTTCTAGTTTAATGGTTAGTCCTTGTTATTACGAAGAAGAACTTGAAAAAACTTTAAAAGAAGCTTTCAAAAAAATTAGAAAAATATATAAAGAGAACGATAGAAAAAAAGACCCTCAACTTTTAGTGGAACAGTTTATGGAAGGAGAGATGTTTTCTATTGATGGTTATGTTACCTCAAAGGGAAAAGTATACTTTTGTCCTTTAGTAAAAGTTAAGACGGGAAAGCAGATTGGTTTTGATGATTTTTTTGGTTATCAAAGAATTATTCCTGCTAAAGTAGAAAAAAATTCTAGCGAAAAAGCTCAAGAAGTTGCCAGAAAAGGAGTGCACGCCTTGGGGCTTAGATGTGTATCAGTACATATAGAGCTTATGAGAACGGAAGAAGGTTGGAAAATAATTGAGATTGGTCCTCGTGTTGGGGGTTATAGACATTTAATGTATCAATTATCTTACGGAATTAATCATGCAGTTAATGATGTTTTAATTAGAATCTCTCAAAAACCCATTATTCCAAAGAAGATTAAGGGACACACAGCGGTTTTCTTACTTTATGCCAAAAAAGAAGGCAAATTAAAAGCAATTAAAGGTGTTAAGAAAGTACAAGAACTAGAATCTTTTTATTACTTACATATTGCTAGAAAGATTGGTGAATCTTGTAAGTTTGCTAAAAATGGAGGTAAGTTTGTTTGTAATCTTGTTTTATTTAACAAAGATAGGTCAAAATTGTTGGCCGACATAAGAAGGATGGAAAAAACATTAAAGATAGTAACTTAGAAGGAACTCTTATTAGAGTTTTTTTGTTTTGGGGACTTTTACAAAATTATCTTTTGTGATAAAATAAGTTATATGGAAAATGTATTGAAAAATTTAGAAGTTAATTTGCCAGAAGGAGAATTTGAAAAAAAATTAAAAAGTGGCAAGGTTTTAAATATTAAGATGGGATTTGATCCAACTTCTCCAGATCTTCATTTGGGACACGCTGTTCCATTAAGAAAAGTAAAAGAGCTTCAAGATCTTGGACATAAGGTGATAATTATTATTGGTGATTTTACAGCCAAAATAGGAGATCCAACAGGAAAAGATAAAACCAGGCCCGAGCTTTCAGCTGAAGAGATAGAAAAAAATTCAAAAACATATATTAATCAATTAGGAAAAGTTTTAGATATTTCAAAAATCGAAGTAAGAAAAAATTCGGAATGGCTTAATCAAATGAAGATTAATGATTTTATTTCTTTACTTTCTAAATATACGGTTCAACAAATAATGGATAGAAATGATTTTAAGGAAAGATTTGAAAAAGGAAATTCTATTTCTATGCACGAGATTATTTATCCTTTAATTCAAGGATATGACTCTGTTTCTATTAAGGCGGATGTTGAGATAGGTGGACAAGATCAACTTTTTAATCTTTTAGTAGGAAGATATTTACAAGAGAAATACGAACAAGACCCACAAGTTGTTATTTGCACACCGCTTTTAAGAGGATTGGATGGTGTTAATAAGATGAGTAAGTCTTTGAAAAATTATATTGGACTAACTGATGATCCTGTTGATATGTATGGAAAAACAATGTCTATTCCAGATAGTTTAATTGAGGAATACTTAGACTTAGCAACTTCATTTTCAGAAGAAGAAAAAGATGTTCTTAAAAAACAATTTGAGAACAAAGAAAAAAATCCAATGGATATTAAGAAGAAAATTGCTTTCAATATAGTTTCTAGTTATCATTCTAAAGAATTAGCAGAAGATGCTCAAAATGATTTTGAAAATAAATTTCAGAAAAGGAAGTTAGAAGATATTCATTATATAGATATTAATATAGAAGATTTTGACCAAGAAGCAACTTTACTTGAAATTCTTCACAAACTTTTAAACAAGTCAAAAAGTGAAGTAAGAAAATTGTTTGAAGGGGGGGCTATTTCTATTGATGGAGAAAAAATATTTGATATTAATTTAAAAATTGTTAAAATTAAAAAAGACTCTGTCGTCAAGGCAGGTAAATTAAATTATTTTAAGTTTAAATAATAAAAAATTATGAAAAAAACCAATCTTCTTCTCTTATTATTAGTTTTTATCTTCTTTCCTTTATTAAAGGCTGATGC
>JAQVBN010000006.1 GCA_028690275.1 Minisyncoccota bacterium
AAACGGCTAAAAATAATAATAAACCATCAATCATAATCCACAATCTTTATTAAGATAACAATTAACTTTTTTATCTTTTAAATAACATTCATTAGCATAAATAAAACCATCTTTTGTATAAACCAACTCTAAATCCGAACTACAAACTTCTTTTAAACATCCAGAAAAAGTATTTTCCTGTCCGCTCAAGAAACTATCCAATTCTTTTAAATCTAAAATATTTATCGTTCCGTCTTTGTTTAAATCAGCATTAATAAATTTTTCTGAATTAGTTAATAAAAGATTTAAATTTCTTTTTAAGTAATTATAATCTTCATAAGAAACAAAAGTGTCATTATTTAAATCTCCTAATTTATCGCAAGGAGAAGTTATTTTCTTTTCCTTGTAGTTTAAGAAAATGTCCCCGGTTTTAATTCCTGAAGGATGAACATAATCTCTTCCTTCGTTGCTTAAATAGGCAACTTTATTAAGTTTGAAATTAACTAAAGCAGTATCGTTAATAGCCTCAACATCAAATTCTATTCTCGCCCAAGTAGGAACGTCTTTTTTAATTTTTAAAAAACCTAATTCTGTGGGCTCAGCACTACTGAAAAGTTTAAGATTTTTAACAGAAACACTTCCATCTCTTTCTAAATTAAAATAAATTCCTGAATAATTATCGTCTTGATTAAAAGAAACTTTAGCAGGAATTAAAGATTCTCCATTAGCAGAATCTAAATAAATGGTAACCACAACATGCTTTGACTTATCTTCATTGTTTTGAACAGAGACCATTGCACTATCGTAAATGTTAGGAGCAAAAGTTTTAGAACAAACAGTAAAAGGCTCTCCTTCTAAAAGATATCTTTTAATTTCAATAGCATCTATAAAATTAATCTCACCATTAAAAGTAACATCAGCTTTTAATTTTTGGTCTTCATCAAGTTCTTTTTCATTAATAATATAAGAAAGGTCTTCTTCGGTTATAAAACCATCATTGTTGATATCTCCATAATCTCCACAAATTAAATTTCCGTCCTCATTAGAGTTTAAATAAAATCTGGTTGTTTCTATATTTGGAAAAACTGTTTTAAGAACTCCCGACTCATCAATATAATTAATTTTTTCAATTAATACTTTGGAATATACTGGTTTTTCTTTTGCTTTGAGTTTTAAATCTAAAGTAAACCATGTTGTTTTTTCCGACTCTAAAAATAAATAGCCATCATCTGTGATTTGAGCTCCGGTATTCCAAGTAATATTTTCGACATTTATATTATCTTCGTTTAAAATCTTAACCTGCACGCCTCCTATTGGAATTAAAACTTTTTCAACATCTGCTGTTAAGTCAAAATTAATCCTTATCTCTGCTTCGGTTTTTTTTGTATCTTGCTTTAAAGTAAAATTGTTATTAAAAGAAATTTTAGGAAGCGATCCTTTTTTTGTTTCCTCTACTTTTGAATAACAAACTGGAAAATTAGAAACATTGCCATTGATAAAATTTTTCAATATATTAAAATCTGCCAGATCAACAATTGCGTCATCGTTCAAGTCTCCTTTTTTTTGAATGTTATTTTCTACCACCCCAAAATCAAAAAAATCTAAATCTTTTTCATTAATAATATTGTCAGAATTTAAATCTCCAAAATTATCACAAACTAATTTTCTGTCTACTGCCTCCAAATAAGAAAAGGTTTTCATTATCGCATCAAAACCAAAAGTTTCGATTTCTACGCTGTAATTACTAAAAGAACTTTCTTTTTCTGAATACATTGAGAAAAGAAAACTTGTACAAGAAGCGTCTTGTTTTAAAATATAATTAATGTAATTAACATTAAGCGAATTATCAGCAAGCTCTAAATCATAACTCCCCCTAACAACTTCAAACTTATTTTTATTGATCGTTGTTTCGCTAGTATCTTTCACTTTTGTATATAAAGAAATATCGGAACAATAGTCTTGAGTAGTAATTTCTAATTTATTGTAAAATAAATTTGTATTATTTCTTTCTTTTGGAAGTTCAATATAGTCTTCATTTATTTTAGAACTCTCTGGAAGCAACAAACTAAAACCTAGTTCATTAGTATAAATCTTAGAGTTCTCTTTTTTGACACATTTATATCCATTCCATTCAAACTTTTCTTTTATACATTCATTAGCAGTTAAGTTATAGGGATAGTCCAAACAATTTCCAAGATGAGAAACTTCTTCCTTACTTTCATTAAGGAGACACTTGTTTGTATATGTCTTTCCACTCCTTGAACAAACTGGAAAATATTCATTACTACAAGACGATTGTTTTGAAAAAAGACTCAAAACAAAACTCTTTAAATCAGAAAAAGAACAAGAACTTAGGTCTGTTAAACTACAAGCCGAAACATTATTAAAATTTAAAGTAAAAATTAAAGTTAAAACAATTAAAACAATTTTTTTATTTTTCATGGAATTTTTATTATATATTTTATACATATTATGACTTTTTTGATTAAAAAAAACAACCCTACAATCAAGAGGGTGTTGCAGCAAGAGTGATAATCCTTTTATAAGGATATCACTTTATGCCTTGGAATCGAGAGGGGTGTTTTGGTGGTGTAAGTGTCATTAATTCTATTCTCGATATTTTGCCAACATCACTGTCAGCACCTTAAAATTAACATACTGATATGATTTGTCAACGTTAAAAAATTATACTACAATAACCTCATGACCACATTAAAAAAAATATTATTACCTATTTCGATCTTAGTCTTTTTTGCGTTTATTTTTTATTTTTCAAATAGAGAATTACCATACAAAGAAGATTTGTTTACTATTGAAGAAGGAGAAACACTTAAAACAATTTCTCAAAGTTTAAAAGAAGAAGGTTTTATCAAAAGTAGTAACCTTTTTTATATTTCTCTCTATTTGAGTAACAATCCAAAAGCAATAAAAGCTGGTGTTTATCAATTAAATTCAGAAATGGGAAACCAAAAAATTATTAATCAAATAATAAAAGGAGAAACTGCTACCGAAAAAATAACAATTGTGGAAGGGTGGACCATTTCAGAAATAGCTTCCTATTTAGAAAACAAGGGACTGTTCGAAAAAGAAGCATTTATATCTCTCGCCAATTCTAATGAGTTTACAAACGAATTTGAATTCTTAAAATATAAACCTAAAAATATTAATTTAGAAGGTTACTTATTCCCCGATACTTATTATGTCGAAAAAAATGACACCCCAGAAATAATTATCAGAAAAATGCTTTCTAATTTTGAAAACAAAGTTTGGAATGGAATAAATAATAAAGAAAACTTTTATAATATTTTAATCCTAGCTTCAATTCTCGAAAAAGAAGTAACAACTTTTTACGACAAACAATTAGTAACCGACATTCTTTTAAAAAGGTTAGAAATTGGAATGGCTCTTCAGCTTGATGCAACCGTCATTTATGCAAATAATTTGGAAGTTTTTGACTTAGAAATTGACTCCCCTTACAATACATATAAATATCCAGGACTTCCTATTGGTCCAATATCAAATCCAGGAACAGAAAGTATTGAAGCTGCTCTAAACCCTATAAAAAATAATTATTGGTACTACCTTTCAACCAAAGATGGAACTACTATTTTTAGCAAAACTTTCGAGGAGCACAAAATGAACAAAAATATTTATTTAAGATAAGTATTTTCTATTCTTAATTTTTTCTGGCAAAAAACCTAGATAATCCTCACTGTCTACAAATTTTTTATCGTTTTTAAGATGTAAGGGAATTTTAAGATTACCGTATCGATCCACATCTTCTTTTATTTTTTTATAAGCATCTGGAAGCTTGCGAGATTTCTTGTTCCTGCACATGTAAACCACTCCTTGTATTAAATTAATATGACATTCGGGAAGTCCGATATAATGACAAGCATTAAAAACACTTATTGCTTGGGACAAGGCTAAAGAATTTTGAAGCCCAATATCTTCTGAGGCAAAAACTATCAATCTTCTTGCTATGTATAAAGGCTCTTCTCCCGCTTCTAACATTCTAACTAAATAATAAACAGCAGCATTTTCTTCTCCTGCCCGCATTGATTTAATTAAAGCTGAAATTAAATCATGATGCTCTTTTCCGTCTTTATCGTAATAAAGATTTTGTTTTTGAAAAGCTTCTTTGATGTCTTTTTCCTCAATTTTTTTATTAAAAGAAAAAGCGTAATCTAAAATATTTAAAGCAACCCTAGCATCACCATTACTCATTTCTTTTAAAAATTTAATGGCTTTATTTTCTATCTTAATTTCTTTTTTTTGAATCGCTTTTTTTACAATCTTTTCTATTTCTTTTTCTTCTAATTTTTCAAAAACAAAAACTCTACATCTTGATAACAAAGCATTATTTACTTCGAAAGAAGGATTTTCAGTAGTTGCTCCTATTAGAATAATAGTCCCGTTTTCAATATACGGAAGCAAACCATCTTGTTGTTTTTTATTCCATCTATGAATTTCGTCAATAAATAAAATTGTCTTTTCGTTTAACCTTTTACTTATTTGCGCTTTTTCGATAATAATTTTTAAATCCTTAATACCAGAACTAACCGCAGAGAGTTCTTCAAAGTTTGATTTTGTTTTTTGAGCAATAATTTTAGCAAGAGTAGTTTTTCCTGTCCCTGGAGGCCCATAAAAAATCATCGAAGGAATATTGTCCTCTTTAATGGCTTTTCTAAGTAAGCTATCCTTACTTAAAATCTTTTCTTGACCTACAAAATCTTCTATATTTTTAGGTCTTAATTGTTCTGCTAATGGTTCCATAAATTAAAATAATGTATCTTGAGGAAATTGTTTTTTATCCTCTTTGTCTTCAAATACTCTAATCTCTCCGAACTTTCCATCGTATCCTGGAACAATTCCAATATTCCCCTCCCTAACTCTTTTAATAGCAAAAGCAACAGATTGATTTATTTTTTCAATATTAGAAAGCTCTTCAAAAAGTAAAATATTAAATTCTGTCTTAAACTCTTTAATTAATTTTAAATATTCTTTTTCTAAAGTTTTAGAAGAAATACCAATATTTAAAACTTCTGATAAAATTTCTTTCAAGGGAACAATGCTTTTAAAATTACTTTTTAAAACTTTTTCAACATCACTCAATTCATTCACCCTATTTAAAACTCCTACCAATAAAGGTTTAGTGCAAACAGGACATCTTCCATTATACTTATATGTTTCCTCTGGACTTAAATTAACTTCGCATTTTCTGTGTCCATCATTAAAATATTTTCCTTCTTCTGGATAAAACTCTATTGTTTGCACTTCGTTGTTTTTTATTTTTTGAATAATAGAATTATAATTAAAATCACAATCGAAAATATTCGCTTCTCTTCCTAGTTTTTCAAGAGAGTGAGCGTCAGAATTAGACAATAAGGTTCTTTCTCGACACTCCTTCATTCTTAAAAGCATTGTTGGGTTAGCTGATAATCCAGTTTCGTAAGCATAAATATGGTCCGAAAGATCTTCAAAACAATCTTTTATAGAATCAAAACCAGATTTAGAGCCATAAAGACCAAACCAAGGAGTCATTATGTGCGCTGGAACCACTAAAACATCTTTTGAGACGTCTAAAACTATCTTAAGGAACTCTTTAGCATCTAGCTTCAAAATAGGTCTCCCATCGGCTTTTAAGTTGTAATCAAGAGAAAGCTTTTGATTAATTTTCTCAGCTACTTCTAAATTGGGACAAATTAAAACTAAATGAATTTTTCTAACCCTTCCCTTTTTAGAATAAATCAAACTTACCTCACCAGTAACAACAAATTTTGTCTGACAATCAACACCTTTTAAGGTATAGAAATTAGAAGAATCCAAAGTTAATTTTTCCTTCAATTCAGAAAACCATAAAGGATGAGTAAAGTCTCCTGTCCCAATAATATTTATACCCTTAACTTCTCCCTGCCTACCCAAATCTATTAAATTCATTTTAGGGCTTACTGCTCTTGAATATTTAGAGTGTATGTGAAAATCAGCAATTATTTTCATTTTTTAATTATTGTTTTTTCAAACATTCCAAAAATAACAAAAATAAGAATAACTAAGAATGTTACAATCAAAGCCATAAAATATTCGTGAAGTGCAACGGTCATGCCTATTCCAGCTACAACCCAAAGTCCTGCTGCTGTAGTAAGTCCTTGTACTCTGTGAGTATCTTTAAAAATTGCTCCGGCTCCTAAAAATCCTACCCCTATAGCAATAGTTTGAACTATTCTTGCGGGATCAAAAGATACTTGCGCACTTCCACTAAAATTTTCATAAAGAGCATAGAAAACTATTGTAAATAAATAAGAACCCAAACAAACGAGAGCGTATGTTTGGAAACCAGCATTTTTGCCTTTAACTTCTCTTTCGAGTCCAATTATCGCTCCTAAAAGAGTTGCAAAAACTAATTCAAGAATAATTAATAGATTCAACATATTATTTTTTAAGATTTTTATTTCTAATTGCGAGCTCCTTACAAACTAAATCAACTAATTCTTTTGGATCTGCACTATAAAAAATAGGAGCTTTTTCTTTTTTATTCATTTTTTGTAAAAAATCACGAATAAGATCAGCCGCCCCACCAGTTCCTTCTAAAACTCCAATAGTTTTTCCTAGTTCAAAAGCGGTTAAGAATTCATGCATTGTTCCCGTTCTTCCAGAAACAATAATTACCGCTTCTCCTGATTTTGTCATCATAACATCTCTTCCTGCATAATCTGCTCCTGTGTAAATAATAACATCATAAGGATCAAAAGGTAATTTATACGACTTAATATGCTCCATTTTAGAAATTGCTGGAGAGAAACCAACATTAAAACCTCCTGCCTTCCTATTACTACAAGAAACCTCATAAGAAATCCCATTAGTTGCCCCAGAAATAACAATACATTTTTTCCTAGCGAGTTCTCTTCCTAATTGTTGTGCTTTTTCTTTTGTTCCCTTCTTACAAGTCTTCATGTCGGAAGCACCAGAAACAACAATATCGTATTTTAATTTTTTAACCATTCTTTTTTAATATTAAATAATAATTTGAAAATTTTTTTATCTTAATTTCTCCCTCCTCGATAATTGTAAAATCTTTAAAAAGATTTTTCAGCTCCTCTAAATCAAAAACATAAAAATAATGATCTTCTGCCCCATGCCAAGGAATTAAAATTTCTTTTTCGCTAATTTTTTTAACGTCTTGTTTTTCTTTTCTTTCTTGAAGATTCCAAATAGTAAGAATTAAAATTCCATTTTTCTTCAAAACTCTTTTGGCTTCTTGTACAAATATGTTATGATAATCCTTAGGAAGATGATGAAGTACGGCTAGACTATAAATTAAATCAAATTCTTCGTTATCAAAAGGAAGTTCTAATGCAGAAGCAACCTTAAAATCTGCTTTTGGATATTTCTCTTTGGCAATTTTAATAAGTTTTTCTGAATTATCAACCCCCGTATAATTTTCTTCTTTCAACTTTTCATAAAATCTACCGTTACCACAGCCAAGATCAAGAACTCTTTTTCCTTTACTGGCGAAACTAAATAAAAAATCAAATTCTGGCCAAGTATTTTTTCTTGCGCTTGAAAATTTATCCGCAATCGCATTATAATCAGTATAAGTTTTAATTAATATTTTTTCGCTTTTATGCATATCGATACCAATAAAGAAATTATTAAAGAATTATTTGAAAAAGAGAATCCTACTCCGAATGATTTAGCTAGCGCAAAAAGAAAAATCTCTAAAAAATATAAGACACCTTGTCCTAACAACATTATTCTGCTTAAAGTTTACCACGATTTAATTAAAAATAAAAGTTTTGAAAAAAACAATAATATTGAAAATGTTTTAAAAACTAGACCCATTAGATCGCTTTCAGGAGTAATCAATGTTTCTGTTTTAACGAAACCATATAGTTGTCCTGGGACTTGTACTTTTTGCCCCAACGAAGAAAATATTCCTAAAAGTTATTTATCCGGAGAGCCTGCTGTTGAAAGAGCAAAAAGGTTAAAATTCAATCCTTACGTTCAAGTCAAAAAAAGAATAGAAGTTTTAGAGTCTGGAGGACACAATGCAGAAAAAATAGATTTAAGAATCTTGGGAGGAACTTGGTCTTACTATAATGACAAATATAAAATATGGTTTGTTACTCAATGTTTCGCTGCTTGTAATGGAAAACTTTTTAGAAAAGAAATATATTCCAAAAAAACTATTTCACAACTATATTCTGATCTAGAAATTGAACAGGAAATAAATAGAACTGCTAAATATAGAATTATTGGACTGTCTTTCGAAACAAGGCCAGACTATATTGATGATAAAGAAATATTTCAAATGAGAAGACTCGGGGCTACAAAAATTGAAATAGGAGTTCAGTCTCTCTATGATGATGTTCTTAAAAAAACAAAAAGAGGTCATGACATTAAAAAAACTATTGAAGCTACTTTATTACTAAAGAACGCTGGTTTTAAAGTCTCCTATCAACTTATGCTTAATCTTCCTAATAGCAATATTAAAAAAGATTTAGAAATGTTTGAAGAACTTTTTGAAAGTGACAATTTTAAACCAGATTATTTAAAAATATATCCTTTAGCTTTAGTAAAAAACTCTGAATTATATAAAGATTATTTAAAGAAAAAATACAAGCCCTATACTGAAAGAGAATTAATCGACTTAATTAAAAGTATTAAAAAAATTATTCCTGAATATACAAGAATTGAAAGAATTATTAGAGACATTCCTGCCCCATTAATTGTTGAAGGAGGTTCTCGCTCTTCTAATCTAAGGCAAATTATTGACAAAGAAATCGCCCAAGAAGGATGGAAGTGTAATTGTATAAGATGTAGAGAGATAAGAGATCAAAAACAAAATCCAGAATTAAAAATGTTTAGAAAAAATTATTCTGCCCAAAAGGGAAGAGAAATCTTTTTAAGCTTTAAAGACGTCAATGAAGAAAATCTATATTCAATGTTACGACTTCGAATCAATCCCGACAATTCAGCCATGATTAGAGAGGTGCATACATATGGAGAATCTAAAAAAATAAGCGAACCTGGCTTAGTTCAACACAAAGGCCTTGGAAAAGCATTAATAAGCGAAGCAGAAAATATCGCTAAAAACGAATACCACTCTCCAAAAATTTTTGTTATTTCTGGGGTAGGGGTAAGAGATTATTATGCTAAATTAGGATATCGATTAGAAAACTATTATATGGTTAAAGATTTAGATTAAAACCTCTTAACTCTTATTAATCCACTACAAGGAACTATTTCGATTCCCTTCTTTTCTAATTCGTCTAAAAATAAATTAATACCAAGAGAATCTGAAGAAATGTGTCCAGCGATAACAACATTGATATTAGCTGCCTCTGCCTCTTTCTTATGCTTTTCAGACATATGCATTCCTATTATAGTACCAATACCAGCCTGAGCCATTTTTTCATATATTTTTTCGGAACCACTTGTGCCTCCAGTAATTTCTGTCAAAGCAATTTTTCCGCACCTGCTTTCAGGAGAACCTACAAAAAGTATTGGACCGGCACCCATTTTTATCGCCTCTCTATATTCAGGAATATTTTTTAACATTTTTAAAATATCGCCCAAATATTCTGGATTATTCTTTTCTATTTCTTTTTTAAGAAATTGAGCCGCTAAATTATCACAAGGAGTATGAATATTCAAAAAATTAATTTTTAAAAGTTTTGCTAAGTCAACTTCCTCATTATGATTAATTCCACTAATAGATCTTACTACTTCAGAAATCCTTTGTTCTGTTAATTTTTCTGCTTGATTAACAGGAATGCCATAATAATTCAAAACATCTATTTGAAGTTCCATCACATCAGATAGCCAAGAAAGAGACCTTCCTATTGGATGATGTCCAATGACCAAATCAATATCTCCCAATTTATCAGAAACACAAAGTTCTCCGCCGGCAATATCAATTCCAACTAAAACTTTCTTAATCTCTTTATTGTCCGCAATATTATGTATCCTAGAATCCATATAAGGATTTTCTAAGCATTCTAAATCAAAAAGATCTTTCTCTTCCTCAAGAAGATTTTCGTATCTCTCTCTTCTTTTTTTAAAATGTTTTTGAAGATGTTCTTCTCCTCTAAAATCAGAATCTTTTCCCAATTTTATCGCTAAATCAAAAATTTCTTTTATTTTCATAATATCAATTAATCAAAAGGTATTTCCTCAAAATCAGGATTTTTAACAATTTTTGTAAACATAGCATCTAATGATTTTGTTTCGGCATCATATAAACCTAAACTATCTGTTGCTGTTAAAGTAATTGATGCTCCCGGTCTAATTGGAACATTAGCATCGGTATTAGAACCGTTAACACCTCCTTTGTCATAAGACCATTCTCTTGATGTTATCGATGCTCCAACAGAAGCAACTGAATATTTCGGAACACTAGTACTATCTCTTAAGTATAATAAAGTCCCTTCTTCCACTGTAAGTCCTGTTAATCCCGTATCACAATTTACAAACTCAGCGTTTGTGGAACAATCCGTTGTTTCTGTTTTAAGACAGCAAGAAAAATCAGAAACAATTCCTTTTTTAAAATAAACACTATAAGTTTCTGTGTCAGAAAACTCTTGATAATTAGTAACCGTTAAAGCAACTGGAACTAAACTAGTAGGAATATTTGTTGGTAAGATATAAGTATAATTTGCTTTTCCCGTACTTGTATTAACAGTATTTGAATTGACTTTCCAAACACTTTCTTTAATGTTAGCACCGTCAGATAAACTACACTCGTCTTCGTCTGGATCAAAAGTTTGATTAATTAATGTCACATTTCTTCCTTCATAATAATAACAACTACCTGAAGCAGAAGAAATTGTTCCGTTCGCACAAATCAAGCTAAAGCCAGCTACAGGAATTTCATCTGGACAAGCATTGTTAGGATTATATGTTGTTTTTGCACTATTTAAAAATCTAATTTCTCCAATAACTGCTGAAGGGTAAGTTCTGGTATCTAAAAGATCTCCCCCCCATGCATTCCCTTGAATTTGATGTTCAGAATCTACTGTTTTAATTATTGTGTTGTAGACAGAACCGCCATCAACAAAAGTAGTCGAAGTATTGTAATCAAACTTTATCCATCCATCCCATCCTCCCGCGTTTGTTCCTGCAGTATTTTTTGTACATTTAGTCCCATTAAAATCACAAGCGCCAAGAGCTCTCGCCCACCCTGTTACTTTCGCAAGCCCAGAACTAACATATTCAACAGAAGCTACATGACTTTCTGTATTATTTGCCCCAGAAGGAAATTCCCCAGAAGTACAAGCACCACTAGCACAAATTTCCGAAGCATTAAAACTTATCGGACCGAAAGCGTTTGTCCAAGCATAACCAGACAAAGTTTTATTAGGGTTAATATTAATACCATAATCAGCAATTGCCCCACCAACATTTCCACAATTTGCATTATCTATCAGACTATCTCCGTTTAAGTCGCAATTCCTACAACTTAAACTTATCGGACCAGCAACAGCGGAATAAGCCCAACCCGAAACATTATATGTAGAAGATCCACAGGTTCCTGCGGCTAAAAGATCTTGAGCAGACCAATCTCCAACAAAACTAATATTAGTCATTTCTTCTATTTGTTTTCCGTCGTATAAAACAACCACGGAAACAAAAACAAAAATGACAAATAAAACGGCTAAGAAGATTTTTTTATTAGACATAATTTTATTATTTTTAATTTATATTAAAATTATACCATCTAATGTTTTTTTACGCAAACAAAAAAAGGGTTAAACCCTTTCTTCGTACTTTCTTAAAAGTAAACTGACTTCATTTTTAAATACTTCTACCACCCCCCCTTCACTTAAAAACTCTCTCTTTCCCGAATCAAATTCAATTCTTATTCTTCCGGGATTGATAACAGAAAGTATTTCTGTATGATTTGGAAATATAGTAATTTCCCCAGCCAAAGTAGGCAAGTTAACACTTTTTGCATCTTCGTTAAATATTTGTTTTTCTGGAGTAATAACTTTAACAATCATATTATTTATTTGATTCAATAACTTCTTCTATTGTTCCTTTCATATAAAACTTATCTTCTGGAATGTTATCTAACTCTCCTGAAATAATCTTATCGAAACCATCAATAGTATTTTCAACTTTTACGTAAATTCCTGGAATGCTTGAAAATTGTTCAGCAACAAAGAATGGTTGAGATAAAAACTTTTGAATCTTTCTTGCTCTATCTACAACAATTTTATCTTCATCGGCTAATTCTTCAATTCCTAAAATAGCAATAATATCTTGAAGTTCTTTATATCTCTGTAAAATTCTCTTAACTTCAAGAGCAACTCTATAATGTTTCTCTCCTACAATTCTTGGGCTTAAGAATGATGATGATGATTCAAGTGGATCAACAGCTGGATATAATCCAAGCGAAGCAATAGCACGAGATAATACAAGTTGAGAATCTAAGTGTGAGAAAGTAGCCACAATTGCTGGATCTGTTAAATCATCGGCTGGAACATAAATAGCTTGCACTGATGTAATTGATCCATCTTTTGTAGATGTAATTCTTTCTTCTAATTCTCCAATTTCTGAAGATAGTGTTGGTTGGTAACCTGTCTGAGATGGAATTCTTCCCAAAAGAGCAGATACTTCAGATCCTGCTAAAACAAAACGGAAAATGTTATCCATAAACAAAAGAACATCTTTCTTTTCTTTGTCTCTAAAATATTCTGCAATAGTTAATCCCGTAAAAGGAATTCTATATCTGATACCAGGAACTTCGTTCATTTGACCAAAAACTAAAGCAGTATTTTTAAGCGCTCCTGATTCTTGCATTTCTAAATAAATGTCGTTTCCTTCTCTTGATCTTTCTCCAATACCAGCAAAAACTGACACACCATCATGAACTTTAGCAACATTTCCAATAAGCTCTTGAATTAAAACTGTTTTTCCTACTCCAGCACCTCCAAACAATCCCACCTTTCCTCCTTTTGGTAAAGGACACAACAAATCAATTGCTTTAATTCCTGTTTCAAGAATTTCTGTTTGACTGCTTTGGTTTTCATAAGAAACTTTATTCCCAAGAATTGGAGACTGTGTTTCTGTTTTAATAGCCTCTTTGTTATCAATTGGTTGTCCTAAAACGTTTAAAATTCTTCCCAAAACTTCTTTTCCAACAGGAACGGTAATAGGTTTTCCTAAAGATTCAACTTCGTCACCTCTTTTTAATCCCTCGGTTGCACCCATGGCAAGACATCTAACTTTGTCTTCACCCAAAATCTGTTCTACTTCTAGAATTAGATTTTTATCTTTGATTGTAAGGGCTTCGAATAGTGACGGACTCTTTCCTTCTTCGAATTCTACGTCTACTACCGGCCCGATAATTTGTATTACTTTTGCCATATCTTAAAAATTTAATTATTATTCCATCGCTTCTTTTGTAGAAGAAATTTCAGAAACTTCGTTTGTAATATGTTGTTGTCTAGCTTTATTATATTCTAATTTTAATCCTCCTAAAATATCAGAAGCATTGTCAGAAGCATTTCTCATCGCAATCATTCTTGCAGAATGTTCTGCTGTATTAGCAGATAAAACAAATTGGTAAATTAAATAAAGCATAAACTCACGAACAACTTCGTTTAAAACCATTTCTTTTGTTGGTTCTAAAATATGCTCTACTTTTTTCTCCCCCTCATCATCTTTGATAAAACTTTCTGTGATACTTCTATCTAAAGGAAACAATTGAACTTGTTTTGGTTTTTGTGCAAAACTTGAAATAAAATCAGTAAAAATAAAGTAAATCTTATCATAATCTTTTTGTTCGAAAGAAGCTACTAATAAATCAGCGATTTCTTTAACTTCTTCATACTGGAAAAACTCTCCAACATTAGTATAAGTATATTTAACATTTGCCCCACTCTTCTTAAAAAATCTAATCGCTTTTTTACCGATAGGCATCACTTCGATTTCGGAAGAAGCATACTCTTCTTTCATCTCTAAGATTTTTTTGGTAGCAAACTTTAAAACATTTGTGTTAAAAGGTCCACAAAAACCTCTATCTGAAGCAACAACACAAACTAAAACTTTCTTAACATCTCTTTCCTCTAAAAAGACAGACTCATTATTTTCTAAATCTTTCTTAAGTCTTCTTAAAATTCTTGCCATTGTTGTTCTAAACTCTTTTGTTTCGTTAAACCTCTTCTGAGTTTTTCTCATTTTAAGAGCAGCAAAAGTTTCAAGGGCAGCTGTTATGTCCGTAATATTCTTTACTGAACCAATTTTAGCTTTAACTGATCTTAGATCCATAAGATTCTTTTACTTTTTTAACAATACTTTCTATCTCTTTACGAGTTTCATCAGAAAGCTCTCTAGATTTTTTAATCTCTTCAAATAATTCTGGTTTAGAAATTTCAATTTCTTCAAACAAATTCTGTTCAAAAGTATCTACGTCTTCTGGCTTCAAATCTTCAATTGAACAAGATGTTGCGGCATAAATAATAACAGACTCTTTTTCAAATGAAAGTGGCTCTAAATCTTTCTGTTTTAAAATCTTAATAATCGCCTTTCCTCTTTCAAGAATCTTCTTTGTGTCAGGATCAAGTTCTTCTGTAAATTCAGAGAATCTTTCTA
>JAQVBN010000007.1 GCA_028690275.1 Minisyncoccota bacterium
ATTGGGGAGAAACCTATGGTTGGTAGCCATAGCAATCACTTTAGGATTAATAATATAATATCTCTTTTGAATTATTTTGTAAAGGTTTCTTTGACAAAAAATATTATTTGTAGTATGTAATAGGTGGTTATTTTGCCAGAAGGTGGTATTTTGTAAAAAATCAAATTGGGCGAGGACAAGTTCCTTTTGCTCAAACATTCTCGTGTTAACAGGCTGTGGTAATGACACTTGTCTATTATGCCTTCCTCAACTTATGTTGTAGGAAGGCTTTTTCGTTTTTAAAGGGTTTGACAAAAAATATTATTTATAATATATAGTAAGTGGTTGTTTCAAATGATGGTCGAAACAGTCCAAAAGTAGATGATACTTTGTATCAGAAACACAAAGAGAATCTCTTTTGTAAAAAATTTCGGCGACCTATAAACAAAGAGAAGTTCTGCAGCGGGTTATATTTCTTGCAAATTTGTTTTCATCCAAGCCTCTCTCAACACAATGTTGTAGAGAGGCGTTCTATCTTAAGACTTAAAGGTCTTTTTTTGTTTAATATTGACTTTTGATATAAAAGTATCATTATTTAATTAGCAATGACAAAAATTCATATTGATGAAATCAGCATATTTTCCATTCTTGCTTCTTTAGTAGATGGACAGGCCATTCTAGCTCAAAAAGGAGAAACCTCTATTACAGTAGTTGTTATCTCTGCAAGAAAAGATTCTCTCAAAAGACTTGTCTTCACAGTTGTTGATTTAACAAGTAAAAAGAAATTCCAAGGAACTTATAGTCCTAAAGGATTTTATTTAGAATTAATTAGATGCTATTAATTCTTTTTTTATATCGGAAAAGAATGTTGACAAATAAAAGAAATATGATATAAATTGAGATGGAACCATGGAATTTATTGCAATGGAAGAGCTTGAGATTCCAAATAATCTCAAGGAAGGAAGTATGTTTGAACTTCGTGGGAAAAAGGGTATTATTTCGAGAATCATTCGAAATAAAAATGTCATTTTCGTAAAGTTTGAAAATAATGACTTTGTTTGTGAGTTGGTATATAATTTCATTATTAAAAATGGATATATGCAAATAATCTCCAAACTTCCTGCCAGAATTTTTTCTATAAATTATGGCCCATCAAGTGAAGGCTTTCAACAACATAAAATCGTTTCTTTTGAAACGGAAAATGGTCAGATACGTGGAAGTTTGACAAAAGTTTTGGGAAAACGCTTTGAGTTGATGGTAGGTCCTAAAATTTATTGTGGTGATTACAATTCTGGTCGTAAGAATGGGAATATGTGGCTTAAAACATAAACCCTTCTTTTTAATTTATTTTGAATATAAAAAGTATATGAATAAAAAAGAAACAATTTTAAATGTTTTTTTATCAAACTTAAATGTTTGTATCTTTTTTATATTCAAAAAAATAGGAGAACTAAAAGAAGAAGTTAAGGAAAAACAATTTTTGTTTTTAGAGACGTGTTAGAGTTTTAGAATATGAATGGGCAAAATCGAGAAAATATTCAAAAAGGATTAGAAGTTGATATTATTCTAAAAAAAGACCAAAAAACGGAAAAATTAACTCGAGGGATTGTAAAAACAATATTAACAAATTCCAAATTTCATCCCCATGGAATTAAGGTAATGTTAGAGAATGGAAGTGTTGGAAGGGTTCAAAATATTGTTATTAAATGATTATAATCCTAATAATAAAATAACTCTTTGTAGATTATATTTTATAATCTATATTTTTAAAATCACTATGAACGAATCAATTTTAAAATTTAAAAAAGTCACGTATGGATACGAAGAAGACAACCCTTTACTAAAAGAGGTAGATTTTTCTATTCTTCGTGGAAAGAAAATAACTCTTATGGGACAAAATGGCGCCGGAAAAAGCACTATTTTTGCTTTAATTACTAAAGAACTCTCTCCTGATAGTGGAAGCATTAATGTTGAGAATAATGTTTCAGTAGCACTTGCTAGGCAAGTAATTCCAAGAGATCAATTAAATCTAACTATTAAAGAATTTTTTGAAAAATGTTTTAAAGAAAAGGTATATGATATTGATCCTAAAATAGATGAAGTTCTTGAGATAGTTAATTTAGAAGCAGAACATGATAGGATTATTAAATCTTTTTCAGGAGGACAACAGGCAAGAATCCTTCTTGCGTCAGCCTTAATACAAGATCCAGATTTGCTTCTATTAGACGAACCTACAAATAATCTAGATAAAGAGGGAATTGAGCGTCTTAAAAAATTTTTAATCGCTTATCCCAAGACTTGTTTAGTAATTTCGCATGATGCGGACTTCTTGAATAGTTTTACTGACGGAGTTTTATATCTTGATGTTTTTACAAGGAAAGTAGAACAATTTGTGGGTGATTATTTTGACGTACAGGAACAAACTTCTGTTCATCAAGATAAAGTAAACAAAAAGAACGTTCAGCTTTCTAAATTAATTCAAGAAAAGAGAGATCGGGCCAATTTTTTTGCTCACAAGGGAGGAAAAATGCGTATTTTAGCTAAAAGAATGAGGGAAAAGGCTAGTATTGCCGAAAGCGAAAAAGAAGAGCTAAGAAGAGAGGATAAGACTATTCACTCTTTTGCTATTCCTCCTCAAGAAGGACTTTCTGGGGTGATTATTCATATTACAAAGTTTAAGACTATTAAGAAACAGAAAGCGAGTGAAAGAAAAACAGATATTGAGATAAGGAGAGGTGAGCATCTTCTTTTGAAAGGGCCTAACGGCATCGGAAAAAGTACCCTTCTAGAATCAATTGTTAATGGCACTGCCGATGGCGTAAAAATAACAGAAGGAACAAAAGTTGGATATTATCGCCAAGATTTTTCTAACTTAAACTTTGAAGAAACTGTCTATCAATCACTTTCTCGATCTGCTGGAGAAGAAACAGAACAGAACATGAGAAATGTTGCTGCCGGATTTTTGATTAATGGCGATATTATGGGAGAAAAAATAGGAGATTTGTCAGAAGGACAAAAAGGGTTAATTTCTTTTACAAAACTAGTTTTAGAAAAACCAGGACTTCTTATTCTAGACGAGCCAACAAATCATATTAATTTTCGTCATATTCCAGTAATAGCAGAAGCTTTAAATAAATATACCGGAGCTATGATTTTAGTTAGTCACGTTCCTGACTTTGTGCATAAGATAAAGATAGATCACACACTAGATCTTGAAAAATAAATTACAAACTGCTACATTCTAAGCATATGACAAATGTTATTTTGTACTCACTTTTGAGTGTGGTTGTGATAAGTTTAATCTCTTTCGTCGGAGCTTTATTCTTTTTATTAAAAGATAAGGTTTTCAAGGAAGTGCTTATTCATTTTGTCAGTTTCTCTATTGGAGCAATGCTTGGAGCTGCCTTTTTCCATTTAATTCCTGAAGCCTTAGAACTAGAAACAAATACTCTTTTTTGGATATTAATTGGTTTCTTATTTTCTTTTGTTTTAGAGAAATTTATTAAATGGAGACATTGTCATAACCCAGAACATTTTAATGAAAAGGTTCATCCTTTTGCATATATTAATTTGGCAGGAGATATGATTCATAATTTTATTGATGGAATCATTATTACCGCTAGTTATATTGTCAGCATCCCTTTAGGTATTTCTACTACTTTAGCCGTTATAATGCATGAAATTCCTCAAGAAGTAGGAGATTTTGCCGTATTATTGCACGGAGGTTTTTCTAAAAAGAAAGCCCTTATTTTAAATTTTATCACTGCTTTGAGTGCTATTTTAGGAGTAGGAATAGCTTTTATTTTGGGACCAGAAAACACTCAGTTTACAGCAATTTTAATTGCTTTTGCGGCCGGTAATTTTATTTATATCGCTGCTTCTGATTTAATACCAGAACTTCACAAAGAGACCAAAATTAGTAAATCAATATTACAATTATTCTTTATTATTTTAGGTATAGTAATTTTATTTCTTGTTTAATATAAAAATATGAATCAAAAAAACATAATAATGCTCGGAGTGATTATAATTATAATCATTATCATTTCTTCAATCTTTTTAATTGCTAAAAACAATAAAGCACCCCTAGAAGAAAAAAACACTATTTGTACAGAAGAATTTAAGCCTGTTTGTGGAAGTGATGGTCAAACCTATACAAACACTTGCAAGGCTCTTATTTCTGGAGTAGGAATAGAAAAAAATATAGCTTGTAATGATACTAGCGAGGGAAAAATTAAAGATGCCACCTATTTCCTTATTTCCTCTGAAGAATACGTAAAACTTCAAGGAGGTATTTTAGAAGAAGAACACCTAAGTGTTGGGATTTTAAAAAATAATTATACTTTTGATGATTTTGACGGAGATGGTATTGATGACGCCGCTGTTGTTATTTATTCTAATTATGGTGGATCTGGAACTTTTATCGAACTAGCCATTCTTTTAGATAAGGATAATCCTGTTTATTGGACTGGAGAACTTCTTGGAGATAGAGTTAAGGTTAATAGTATTTCTTCAGAGAATAAAATAATCACTCTTGATTTAGTGGTTCATAGTGAAGACGATCCACTTTGTTGTCCGACAGAATTAAAAATAGTGAAATATAAATTAGAAGGAACAAAATTAATAGAACAATAAGAAAAAGAGGTTTTAACCTCTTTTTTGTTTGTGCCGAAGGTGGGACTTGAACCCACAAGGGATTGCTCCCACAACGTTTTGAGTGTTGCGTGTCTGCCAATTTCACCACTTCGGCTAACACTTTTTGTTTATCACAAAATGAAAATACTTGCAAATTGAGTGTTTAAAATATATACTTTAATTGGTAATTATTATGTTTCTTTCTGACAAAGATTATATCAAATTTATATTAGAAAAATACTCAACAATTCTTGTTGATGTCGAAAAAAATCCAATTAATGTTGACAAATTAAACAAAGAACAATTAAAAATTGTTGCTAATCGATTGAAACTTTTAAGAAAAGATGAATGTTCTGGAACAATTAAGATTGGAAAAGGTATAAAAGGAGTTCCTCCGAGTAATATAAATTATTTGTCTTTAGTTGTTCTAAAGGACGGAAAAATCTGATTTTACGTCTTTTTTTTTATACTTATTTGTGATATAGTTTAAACCATAAAAGATAAATAAAATAATATGTTAGATATTAAATTCATCAGACAAAATATTGACGTCGTAAAAGATGCTTGCAACAAAAAGCAGATTAATTCAGATATTATAGATCAATTAGTTGAAGTTGATAGAAAAAGATCCGAGTTAATGAAGAGCGTAGAAAACACAAGAAGACTTAAGAATGAAGCTAATGAAAGAATAAAGAATGCTTCTTCCGAAGAGAAAAAAGCAATTATTGAAGAAATGAAGAAAGTTAGTGATGATGAAAAAGAATTTCAAGAGATAGATAAAGAGTTTGAAAGATTGATGCTTTTAGTTCCTAATGTGCCTCATTCATCAGTTCCAAATGGTTCATCTGACGAAGATAATGTAGAAGTTAAAAATTGGGGAACAATTCCTAATTTTGATTTTCCTATTAAAGACCATGTTGAACTTGCAAAAGATTTAGACTTAGTTGATTTTGATAGAGGAAATAAAGTTTCCGGATTTAGAGGGTATTATTTAAAAAATGAAGCCGCTCTTTTATCTTTTGCTATTTGGAATTTTGCTCTTGAAAAATTAATTGCAAAAGGTTTTGTTCCAATGATCGCTCCTTCTCTTGTAAGAGAATCTGCTTTAGTTGGTACAGGTTATTTACCACAACAAGAAGAAGATGTTTATAAAACAGATGATGGCATGTATTTAGCAGGAACTTCAGAGGTTGCTCTTATGAATTATCATTCAGGAGAAACATTATCAAAAGAAGAACTTCCTAAAAAATATGTTGGTTTTTCTCCTTGTTTTAGGACAGAAATTGGTAGTTATGGAAAAGATGTAAAAGGTATTTTAAGAGTTCATGAATTTTACAAATTAGAACAAGTTATTTTATGTGAAAGTAGTCAAGAAGAAATAGAAAAACTTCACGAAGAGATAACAAGAAACTCTGAAGAAGTTTTAGAAGCATTAGAGCTTCCATATAGAAGAGTTTTGAATTGTAGTGGAGATCTTGGATTAGGACAAGTTAAGAAGTTTGATCTTGAAGCTTGGGTTCCTTCTCAAAATAGATACAGAGAAACTCACTCTGCTTCATATTTTTATGACTTCCAAACAAGAAGACTAAACATTAAATACAAAGAAGGAGGAGGAGAGGTAAAATATACTTATTCTTTAAATAATACCTTGATCGCTACTCCAAGAGTTCTTATTTCTCTATTTGAAAATCATCAACAAAAAGATGGATCTATTAAGATTCCAGAAGCTCTTCACAAATACTTGAATTTTACAGAAATTAAGCTTAAAAATGAATAAAAAAACAATTAAAATACAAGGATTAAAAATAGTGTATAAAAAAGAAGGTACCGGAACACCTATCATGATATTACATGGTTGGGGTGGTTCTTCTAAGTCGTGGGAAAGAATTATCGAACTTCTTTCAGAAAAAAAATACATGGTTGTATGTCCTGATTTGCCTGGATTTGGAGAAAGCGAAACCCCCAAAGAACCTTGGAATATTAATCGATACATCTCCTTTGTTTTAGATTTTTTAGAGTCTCAAGACATAGAAGAATGTATTCTTTTGGGGCATTCTTTTGGTGGGGGATTAGCGACAAAAATATCTTCAGAGTATCCAAAAATTATTAACAAACTAATTCTTTGTGACGCTGCGGTTGTGAGATCAAAAGAAAGATTGAGTTTGCGTCAAAAGGTTGCTAAAATGGCTGCAAATATAGCAAAACCTTTAGTAGGCAATAAATTATATCAAGAAAAAATTCAACCAAAATTAAGACCTTTTGTTTATAAGGTTGCGGGTACTCGTGATTATTATTCAGCCAATGAAATCATGAAAAAAACCTTCAAACAAGTATTCGCAGAAGACCTAAAAGCATTTTTAAGTAATATTAGAAAACCAACTCTTATAGTTTGGGGAAAAGAAGATATCACTACACCGCTAGAAGATGCTTTTGAAATTGAAAAGATGATTGAATATTCAGAGGTTCAAGTAATAGAAGGAGTTAAGCATTCTCCTCATTTAACAAAACCAGAAGATTTAGCAAAAATAATAATAGAGTTCTTGAATAAAAAATATGATTAGTGCTCTTATCCTTATCTCTATTATTGCTTTGTGGTTTATTTCTCAAATAAAGAGTTCTCTTTTTTGGATTTATTTATGGCAACTAAAGAATTATCATATAGGAAGGTTTAAAGATCATTTTAGAACAAAAAAAGGAAGAGAGATTTTTTTTAATTTCTTTTTTCTTTCTAAAATTTTTACTTTGATTTTATTTGTATTGGGTTGGTTTACTTTTTTACCCCTCGTTTTTCTTATTTTGGATGGAGTTCTTTCTTTATATAAAGTTGTTAGACAAAAATTTAACTGTCCTATTTTCACTAAAAAAACAATTCTACTTTTTTCTTTAAGTGTTTTGGCTTTGATGGTTATTTTTAGAAATATAAGCTTTATTAATCTTTATGATTTTTCGGCTAAATTACTTCTAGTTAACGTGCTACTTCCTTTGATTATTTCTTCGGTGGTTCTTCTTTTTCAACCCATCACAGTTGCTTTAAGGTATCGAATTTTAAATAAGGCTAAAAAGAAAAGAAGATCTTTGAAGAATTTAACTGTTATTGGAATAACTGGTAGTTATGGAAAATCTTCTACTAAAGAATTTCTTTATACCATCTTAACTTCTCATTATAGTGGTGTTAAAGAGACTCCGGAAAATAAAAATTCAGAGATGGGAATTTCTAATTACATATTAAATGAACTTAATGAAAAAGATCGATATTTTATCTGTGAAATGGGAGCATATAACAAAGGGGGGATAAAACTTTTATGCGATATTGCTGATCCTCAAATTGGAATTTTAACTGGAATAAATAACCAACACCTATCTACTTTTGGATCACAGGAAAATATTGTTAAAACAAAATTTGAATTAATAGAATATGTTAAAAGTTTTTCTATTGTTAATTGGGATAATTATCTTATCAAAAACAATAAACAGTTTAATTCTTACAAATATTCATACCTAGAAAAACAAGACATTTATGCTGAAAATTTAAAAATATTTAAAGATCATATTGAGTTTAATGTTTGCTTGAAAACAGGAGAAAAAGAATTTTTCAAAGCTAATGTTTTGGGTGGACATAATGTTTCTAATTTGTTAGGAGCTATTTTTGTTGCTTACAAATTAGGAATGACTTTACCAGAAATTAAAAAAGGAGTTGAAAAAATTACCTCAAATCAAGGAGGAATGACCTTATTTAAAAATTACATCGATGCCACCTATTCTTCAAATGCAAATGGAATTATCGCTCATTTAAACTTCTTAACTCTTTGGAAAGGAAAAAGAGTTATTGTAATGCCTTGCTTAATTGAACTACAAAAAGAATCTAAAAGAATTCATAGAGAAATTGGAAAGAAAATCGCTGAGGTTTGTGATTTGGCAGTTATAACAAGTTCTGATTGTCTAAAAGAATTAAAAGAGGGTGGTGGTGATAAAATAATTTTCGAGAATAATTCTGAAAAAATATTCGGAATCTTAAAAAAGTACGACAAAAAGGATGATATTATTCTTTTAGAAAGTAGGGTGCCATTAGAATTAATAAAAAAAATCAAAAAATGAAAACAGTCTCTATCTCACTTTCTCCAAATACAGAAAAAGATGATATTTCTTTAGCAATTAAAGAATTGAAATCAAAAAATAAAATAATCGGACCAGAAATCCAAATTTTTGAAAATAACTTTAGAAATTATTTTAATTTTCTTTCTGTCTTTTCTTTGAACAGTGGAAGAAGCTCTCTTTTAGTAATATTAAAAGCCCTAGGAATAGAAGCGGGGGATGAGGTGATTGTGCAAGCATTTACTTGCAATGCCGTTATCAATCCTATTTTAAAACAGAAAGCTATTCCGGTATATATTGACATAGACCAAACTCTCAATATTAATATTTTAGAAATAGAGAAAAAAATTAACAACAAAACAAAAGCTATTATCGTTCAACACACTTTTGGAATGCCGGCAAAAATAGAAGAGATAAAAAATATTTGCACAAAATACAATCTTTATTTAATAGAGGATTGTGCCCACGCCTTGGGAGCAAAATACAATAATAAATATTGTGGAACTTTTGGAGACGTTGCCTTCTTTTCTTTTGGAAGGGATAAAGTAATCTCTTGTGTTTATGGTGGAATGATCGGAATTAATAATCCCAAACTAGAAGAAAAGATTAAAATTATTTACGACACATTAGATTATCCAACTTTAAAGTGGGTTAACAATCAACTTAGACATCCTATTGTAATGAATTTATTTGTTCTTCCTTTATATAATTTTCTTAATATTGGAAAAGTTTTTTTAGAACTTTCAATTCGTCTCAACCTTATCTCTAAAGCAGTTACTGCTAAAGAATATATTGGAACCTTGCCTGAAAATTTTCCAGAGAAAATGCCTAACTCTATGGCTAAATTAGCTAATCACCAATTTAAAAAATTAGACCGATTTAATGAACATAGGAAAAAAATAGCTCAATACTATAAAGAACAAATTGGAGGATTGTTTGAAATAAATAAAGAAGCTATTTACCTAAAATACCCTTTAGTAGTTTCTGATGGAAATAAAATTATCGAAAGTATGGCAAAATATAACATAATGCTTGAAGATGGTTGGAGAAAAAATGTTATCGTTCCGCCCAAAACTATTTTATGTAAAATGAATTACAAAGAAGGGGAATGTCCTTTGGGGGAAGAAATGAGCAATAAAATAATCATCTTACCGACTCACATTAATATCACGAAAGAAATAGCAGAAAAAATAGTTTATCTTCTTAAAAGTTTGATTTGACAATAAAGCTTTTATAGGAAAAAATAAGATATAATAATTTAAAAAATAAAAATATGTTCGACAAATTTAAACAAATGAAGCAATTAAAAGAATTTGAAAATTCTCTTAAAAAACAAACTCTTTCTAAGGAAAAGAATGGTATTACGGTTACTCTAAACTTAAAAATGGAAATTTTAGATATTAAGCTAAATCCAGCTTTAGAAATAGGAGAACAAGAGAAAAAGGTTAGAGAATGTATTAATGACGCTATGAATGAAGCTAAAATGGAAATGGCTAAACAAGCTCAATCAATGGGAGGGTTTGGATTCTAATCATGACTTTTTATCCTACACTTACAACTTTAGTAGATTATAGAAAAAAGATTGAAGAAATAAAAACGTTAAAACTTGAAAAAGTTTGCGTTTTTTTTACAGGACTTAATATTGATGAAAGAAAAACTCTTTTTGAAGAAATTAAAAAAACGGAAATAAAAGAAATTCCTTTTGCTCATATAAAAAATGATATGAGTTATGAAGAATTGGATTTTTTAATTAAAAACTATCACACCCAAAGGTTTAATATACACTCCGAAAAAGAGCATTCTTTGATATATGATTTTTCTCGATATAAAGATTTGATTTATATTGAAAATGTCTACGCTTCTTTTACCCAAGAAGAAATTAATAAGTGGGCTGGGGTTTGTATTGATTTCTCACATTTAGAAAATGACCGCCTTATTCGTCCAGAAGTATTTCGAAAAAATATTGAAATAGTAAAAACAAACAAAATCGGATGTAATCATATAAGTGCTGTTCAGTCAAAACCTTATATTAATAACGATGGTTTTGAACGTTATGATTATCATCTAGCCGACAATCTTTCTGATTTTGATTATTTGAAGAAATACGACAAAAGTTTATTTTCTGATTTTTGCGCAATAGAACTTAATAATGAAATTTCTTTTCAATTAAAGGCGATAGATTATGTTAAAAAAATAATAAATGAATAAAAAAATAATAATTTTATTTTCAGTTCTTGTCGTTTTGATTTGTTTTTATTCTTTCCCCAGAAAAATAAACGTAGAAGAATTACCAAATACTAATATAGAAGAACCATTATTGGAAACGATTCCAAAAATAGAAAATGCTATCTATTTGACGGGTTCTTATCTTACAAGCGAATATCGATTCGAAAAGATATTTTTTTTAATTGAAGAAACAGAAATAAATGCTGTTGTTATTGATGTAAAAGATTTTTCTGGAAAAATATACTTAAATATTGATAATGAAGTTTTGGACGGGGCTTTGCAGTTATGGGTAGAAACGGATAAAATAATAGAAAAACTTCACGATAAGGGAGTTTATGTCATAGGAAGAGTTGTTGTTTTCGAGGATCCTATTTTATCAAATAAAAAACCAGAACTTGCTATTAAAGATAATGATGGAAATATTTGGAAAGGATATGACGGTCTTCCATGGACCAATCCTAGTTCAAAAGAAGTTTGGGATTATAATATCTTAGTTGCTAAAGAGGCTTTAAATTTAGGTTTTGATGAAATTAATTTTGACTATATTAGATTTCCAACTGATGGAAATTTAAAAATCATCAATTATACTCTTGAAGGAAAAACTAAAATTGAAACAATGGAAGAATTTTATATCTATCTAAGAAACAATCTTAAGGAGGCCAATCTTTCAATAGATTTATTCGGGTTAACAACATTAGTTAATGATATTGGTGTGGGGCAAAATATAGAAATTGCTTCTAGGTATTTTAACTATGTTTGCCCAATGGTTTATCCTTCCCACTATGCTGATGGTTTTGCTGGATACCTCGATCCTTCTGAATATCCTTATGAGGTTGTATATAAATCTTTAGATGAGGCTAATAAAAAGGTTGGCAATATAAGGCCATGGCTTCAGGCTTTTAATTTGATGGGGTATGAATATAAAAAAGAAGAAATACAAGCACAAATAAAAGCAACAAAAGACGCTTTGGGGGAAAATTACAATGGATATATGCTTTGGAATTCTAAAAATGAATATTTTTCAGAATATTTAAAAGATTGAACACTTTCCCATTCTTAAAAAATAATATATAATATATTCGAAATGGAAATAAAAGAAATAACTAATAAAAATGTCTGGGAAGATTTCTGTCTCAATGTGAAAGAAAAAACCTTTACCCATTCATATAATTGGGGACTTTTTAATGAAAAGATGGGAGATAAAATCTGGAGAATGGGTGTTTATGATAAAGAAAACCTTTTAGCTATTTTTCTAATAATTAAAGTTGTTGCTAAGAGGGGCTCTTACCTTTTGGTTCCTATGGGACCAATAATAAAAGAAGGAGAGAATGAGAAAGAAGTTATAAAAATAACTTTATTCAAATTAAAAACACTTGCAAAAACAGAAAAAATTGATTTTATAAGACTTGCTCCAATACTTCTTAAAAACAAAGAAAATGAGAAAATATTTTCTGACCTAAAATTTGAAGAAGCCCCTATGCATGTTCATCCTGAATTAACTTGGGAGCTTGATATTTCTATTCCTGAAGAAGAACTTCTTCAAAATATGCGAAAAACAACTCGTTATCTTATTAAGCAAGGTTTAAAAAATCCTGATCTTGTTGTGGAAAAAAGTACAAACGAAAACGATTTAGATTACTTTGATGAAGTTTATAAGATAACAGCCAAACGACATAATTTTACACCTTTTTCAATGAAGTATTTAAAGAACGAACTCGCTTCTTTCAAGGATGATAATCAAATTATAATTCTAAATGGAAAGTATCAAGGAGAAGTAATCGCTTCTGCTATGGTTATTTTTTGGTCTGGTATAGCTTTTTATCACCAAGGAGCATCTTCTCAAAAATATCCTAAAATACCCGCCTCGTATTTAATTCAGTGGGAAGCAATTAAAGAAGGAAAAGCAAGAGGTTGTCATACCTATAATTTCTGGGGGATTGCAAGAGATGAAGATTTAAATCAAAAAAATCATCCATGGGCTGGACTAACCTTATTTAAAAAAGGATATTCTGGCTACGCTAAAGAATATATCAAAACTCAAGACTTTAAAATCAGTTTCAAATATTATTTAATAAAACTTTTCGAAACATTAAGAAAACTTAAAAGAAATCTTTAATGAGAAAAAGAAGGTCACACACAACTAGAAGAAAAATTATAAAAAGGAACAGAAAACCCTTACTAAAAAATCCTTGTTTTTGGTTTTCTTTATTCTTTATTGCTTTGTTTTTTGGTCTTTCTTATTTATTAATTTTTTCTCCCTACTTTCAAATAAAAGAAACTTCTGTTTCGGGGATTCAAACTATATCCAAAGCAGAGCTTTTAAAAAGCTTTAAAGACGACTCTTCTATAACTTTAGATATATTAGGAACAAGTTTGATTTCTGAAAGTTTATTTTTGCCGAAACAAGGAGATATTACTTCACTTCTTGAGAACTTTCCAGCTATAGAAAATATTAGTATTAAAAAAGATTTTTTTACTCAGAAAATAACTCTAGAAGTAAAAGAAAAAACACCGGTTGCTATTTGGTGTTCCTCTGAAAAATGTTTTCTTGTAGATAAAAAAGCAACTTATATCAAAGACTTTGAAGACGAAGTTGGTTTTATAACCATCAATGAACGTGACGAATACGAAAAAAATCTTAAGGTATGGTCTGGTGAAACTAAACAAGAATTCATTGTAACGCTTTTAACTATTTATGAGAATAACAACGAAATTAAAAAGTTCAATGTCTATTCTGACAGATTTACTGGAGTGTATAATAATGTAGAATTTGTTTTTGATCCTAAGGAAGATATTGATTGGCAAATTGAAAAAATGGCTATTGTTTTAAAAAAATTAGATAATAATATTGAAGGATTAACTTATATAGATTTAAGGTTTGGTGAACAAGTTGTCATAAAATGAAAAAAATAAAAGACATAAAAGCTATTTTGTTTGATCTTGATGGAACTCTTGTTACTGATGAAGAGGCTCAAATGATAGCTTTCACAAAAACTATAGAATACTTTAATCTTGGACACCTTTCTAAAGAAGAACAAGTAAAGCATTTTGCTAATAAAAATATTTCTCAAATAGAAGAAGCTGTAATTGAGCTTTCTGATTTAGATATTAAAAAAGGGGAAGTAAGAAAAAAAAGAAAAGAATTTCTTGTTAAATTATTAACCAAAGAACACACTCCTTGTACACACTATGCCAAAGAATTGGTTTCTTTTTTAAGTACTAAATATCCGTTAGCCATTTGTTCTGCCGGAGAAAAGCAAGAAATCATGCTCAAGCTTAAAAATAATGATTTATTAAAATATTTCAAAATAATTATTTCCGCAAACGATGTTCAAAGATTAAAACCTTTTCCAGATACTTATATCAAAGGAGCTCAAGAACTGGGTTTTGAGCCTAGTGAATGTTTGGTTTTTGAAGATAGTTTAAATGGATTAAGAGCCGCTAAAGATGCTGGAGCTACTTGTTTTGTTGTTCCTAACTCTAATAAAAAAGAATTTATTCTCGCAGATAAAATCCTAGACTCATTAGAGGACGCCTACAATCTTTTTCAAAAGTAAATTTTACCTCAAAAAGTATTGACAAAAACATACTTTTATATTATGTTCTCAGTACAGTTCTT
>JAQVBN010000066.1 GCA_028690275.1 Minisyncoccota bacterium
AATTGTCTTAACCACAAAAAAACCACTTTCAGATGTTTTTTACGAAAAAGATAGCAATGGGATAAAACTAATTCTTACCCCACAAGATAAAGATATTACCTTAGAAGATATAACCTCTGAGTTAATCAATGCTAAAGGAAATATTGTTTGTGATTTAATTATTACCATTGGATTTAAAAACCTAAAAACCTTAGAAGAAAATCCACACTTTGATACAAGTAAAGCTAAGATAATTAACATTGACAATAATCAACTTAATAAAAACTTTGGTGTAATTAATTTGGTTGAAAACAACGCTTCTCTTTCTAAAATATTATTTAAAAACCTAGACGAATGTATTATGGATAAAAATATCGCCTCATTGCTTCTTGCTGGTGTAAAGGAAGGAGAACTTGGAACAATTCAAAAACTTACCGAAAGAGGAGGAAAGTTCGAAATAAAAAATGCTTTCGAAAGCCTTATTCCTGTTTTGAATAAAATAGAATATGAAAGAAACATCTACTTAGCTGAAATAGAAAAAATAGACGAAACCCATGTTCCCTTTATCTTAAGAGCAATTAAAAATTGTCTTGAAATACCAAATTTCATTTTGATATATAATAATAAAAATTGCATTTTTTACTCCCAAGAAGAGACTATCCTAGAAAAAATAAAAACCAATTTTGATGCGCAAATTAAAAATAACGGCGGCATCTTTTTAAAAGAAAATATAACCAAGAAAGAAATACTAAACACTTTAAAATAATATGATGGAAGAAATTTCAGGAGAAATAACTATTTCTAATGAAGAATACGTTTTTCTAAAAGAAAACATTACTCACATTAAAAACCTTCAAAATCTTTTTTTAGAAAATATAAACGGCGATATTACTTATTTGCTAAAAATACTAATGCTAGGAGCAATCCTTTTGAGGGGTTCTGATATTCATATCGAACCAACAGAAGAAAAGACAGATATTAGAATGAGATTAGATGGTATGCTTACTAGTATTGCTGAAATAGAAACTCAAAAATATCCTAAAATATTATCTCGAATAAAACTTTTAAGTAAGTTAAAACTAAACGTAGAAAAAGAACCTCAAGACGGAAGATTTTCTATTAAGTTTGAAGACAATGAAATTGAAATAAGAGTTTCAAGCTTACCTTCTGAGTATGGTGAAGCTATTGTGATGAGAATTTTAAATCCTAAAAGTTTAATTAGTTTAGAAGAGCTAGGACTAAGAGAAGATCTTGAAGAATCTTTTAATCGTGAAATCGAAAAACCAAACGGAATGATTATCGTTACTGGTCCTACTGGTTCTGGTAAAACAACTACTCTTTATGCTTTCTTAAAAAAAATAAGCAGGCCTGACAATAAAGTAATTACTATTGAAGATCCTATCGAATATCATTTAGACGGAATTACTCAAACACAAGTTGATGAAAAGAAGGGGTATGATTTTGCTTCTGGGCTCAGGTCAATTGTAAGACAAGACCCTGACACTATTCTTGTTGGTGAAATTAGAGACACAGAAACTGCTCAAATTGCTATTCAAGCAGCTTTAACTGGACACCTTGTTTTGTCTACTCTTCACACTAACGATGCTATTGGTTCTATTGCTAGACTTGAATCTCTTCACGAAAATATAACAAACATTGCTCCAGCAACAAATATTATTATCGCCCAAAGACTTATTAGAAAAGTCTGTCCTAAGTGTACGACTTTTGAAAATATAACCAAAGAAGAGTTAGAATTTTTTAGAAAAGAATTGCCTTTTGTGGAAATAAAAGACACTTTCAAATTACCAAAAATTCACGGCTGTGATTTTTGTAATAACACAGGATATAAAGGAAGGGTTGGAATCTTTGAAGCTCTTATTTTAGATGCTGAAATGAAAAACTTCCTACTATCATCATCTTCCCACATAGGACTTCGTGAAAAAGCGATTGAAAAAGGAATGACTACTATAAAACAAGACGGATTAATTAAAATATTAAAAAAAGAAACCACTCTCGAAGAGGTTAAAAGAGTAGCTGGATAAAAAAAGAACTATTACTAAGGAGGGGGTGACTTCTAGCGTACTGGCCGAAAGTTTAAGAATAATCCCGAGGAATAGTCTAGCGTGAACCAGAGTACCCATTACTAAAGATTGTCCCCACAATTACCCCCACCTCAACAATAGTTCTATCTTATATTTAAACAATAACATAGTTTATGAATAATGTCAAGAGCCCTTCTCAAAATGATACTTTTGAGACCGAATTAAGACCTACAACTTGGAACTCCTATATAGGACAAGACCGAATAAAAGATAATTTAAAAATTATTCTTTCAGCGGCAAAAAAGAGAGAAGAAGTTCCCGATCATCTTTTGTTTTACGGTCCTCCTGGACTCGGTAAAACTACTCTTGCAAACCTAATTGCCAATGAAACTGAAAGCAGAATTAAAATGATTGCTGGTCCTGTTATAGAAAAATCAGGAGATATTGTTGCTATTTTAACTAACCTTAAAGAAGGCGATATTCTTTTTATTGATGAAATCCATAGGATTAATCACATGATAGAAGAATATCTTTATTCTGCTATGGAAGATTTTAAATTGAATTTGATTTTAGGAAAAGGTCCTATGGCAAAAACAATTGATTTGAAACTTCCACGATTTACTCTTATTGGAGCAACTACAAGATTAGATCTCTTAACCTCCCCTCTTAGAGGAAGGTTCGGAGCTACATTTCAATTAAATTTTTATTCCGAAAAAGAAATTCAAAAAATAATTAAAAGATCTTCTTTGATTTTAAAAACCAAAATCGATGATGATGCTGTTTTGGAAATAGCTAAACGCTCCCGTTTTACTCCTAGAATCGCAAACAATCTTTTAAAAAGAATGCGTGATTTTGCTGAAGTAAAAGGTAATGGCGTTATTAACTATGACATCACCAAAGAATCATTAGATTTTCTAGAAATCGATGAACTCGGTCTAGAAAAGGAAGATAGGAAAATTATATCAACTATTATAAATAAATTCAATGGGGGGCCAGTTGGAA
>JAQVBN010000067.1 GCA_028690275.1 Minisyncoccota bacterium
AGAAATAATATCTGTTGCAACATAACCTTTGAAATGACCTACGTGCAATCCTGCTCCTGATGGATAAGGAAACATGTCCAAAATGTAATTTTTAGGTTTGTTAGAAGCCAACTCTGTTCTAAAAACATTATCTTCCTCCCATTTTAATTGCCATTTTTTTTCAAAATTTTTAGGTTCGTATTTCATATATTTCAAGCATAACAAAGAACTTTCTTTAAGTAAAATGCTTTTGTTGTTTAATTAAACTTTTTTGAGATTTCTTTTACTTTTTCATACACCTCTTCTTCTCCTTTTATTTTTCTATCTCTCATAATTATTTTACCATTACAAATTACATCGCTAACACAATCTCCTTTTGATGCATAAACTATCGAAGAGATAAAATTATAACAAGGATTAAAGTATGTTTGTTTTAAATCAATTAAAATTAAATCTGCCAAATATCCTTCTTCTATTTTTCCTGTCTTTTTGCCTAAAGCTTTTCCCCCATTCTCAGTAGCTACTTTCAATATGTCTTCTGCTTTTGCTGATTCTGGATCAATATTATTTACTTTCTGCAACAAAGATCCTATTTTCATTTCGTCAAACATATCTAGATTATTGTTTGAGGCTGCTCCGTCAGTTCCAAGACAAATATTTATTCCTTTCTTTCTGATATCATCAAATCTAAAAACCCCTGAAGCTAATTTCATATTAGAACATGGATTATATATAAGAGAACAACCATTTTCTTTAAGAATTTCCAATTCCTCATTATTCAACCAAACCGAATGAGCAAAAACACATTTATCATTTAAAAATCCCATATCAGCTAAATAATTAACTGGACGCTTTCCATATTTCTCAATAGAATCAGAAACTTCTTTTTGAGTTTCTGATAAATGCATGTGAATTAAAAGATTGTTTTTATCAGAAAAATCTTTAGCCCATCTTAGTGTTTCTTCGCTTGCAGTATAGATAGCATGAGGAGCAATACAATAATCAATTAAGTCAGTATTCAATGGAAGTTCAAATTTTTTAACTTGATCAAAATTAAAATCGTCAACACAAATTCCCAAAATAGCTCTTATTCCCATTTCTTCAATTGCTCTAGCAGAACCTTCAAGTCCTCTAAAAAGATACATTTCGTTGATAAAGGTAGTTCCTGATTTGATCATCTCAATCAAAGCTAATTTTGTTCCCCAATAGACATCCTCGTTATTTATTTTTGCTTCTGCAGGGAATATCTTATCAAACAACCATTCATTCAAAGGAAGGTCATCCGCATATCCTCGAAGAAGAGTCATGGCTACGTGAGTGTGAGCGTTAACAAAACCAGGAAGAATTGCCTTCTCTCTTTTAACGTCTATCACTTCATCGGCAGAATCGTTAATTTGATCATCTATTTTTTTAATCTTATTCTCTTCAATTAAAATATCTTTCTTTTGATTTTCTAAAATAACGTTTTTAATTAAAATGCTCATATATTAAATAATTTTAAACTGTTCTCATAAATTTGCTTACTAATATTTTCTCCTTTTATTTCAAATATCTTATCCTCAATAATTTTTAAACTCATTGGATTATTCCTTTTGTCGTAAAAATTAGGAGGAGTTAAAAACGGACAATCGGTTTCAATTAAAATCTTTTCATTGGGAGTATTTTTAATAACCTCATCTAAATCTGTTTTAAATATTATCCCATCAAAACCAATATAATACCCAAGAGATAAAAATCTTTCCAAGTCTTTTAATCCTCCGGTAAAACAATGCACCACCCCTCTCAATTTTCTTGTTTTTAAAATCTCATACAAATCATCGAAAGCATCTCTTGAATGAATGATGATTGGCAAATCTAATTCTTCTGCTATTTCAATTTGTTTCAAAAAAGCTTCTTTTTGTTTTTCAACAAAATTATCTTGAGAAGAAGGATAAAAATAATCTAATCCTATCTCTCCAATTGCTACCACTTTTTTACTCTTCGCTAGATTTTTTAATTGTGAAAAATCAAAATCATCTTCTACTTCTGAAGGATGAATCCCAATAGAAGCATAAACTCCTTGATTATACTTCTCAGCAATCTCAATTGCTAATTTAGAATCTAAAAAATTAGTCCCAACGTTAATTATAGAAATATTGTTCAACAAACAACTTTCTATTATAGAATATCTATCTTTTTTAAAACTATGTAAGTTTAAGTGAGCGTGTGTATCTATAAGTTTGTCCATAGGTACACATTAACAAAAAAAGAAAGCTTATTCAACTTTCTTTTTACTTGCTGGCCAGACTATTTAGTCTTTGATCGTATTCTTCTTGAGAAATTATATTTTTACTTAATAAAGAATCTAATCCAGCAATATATTCTTGTTTTATTTGAGAAGAAGTTAAAATAACATCATATATTCGAAAATCATCTATCGAACCATTCAGATAATCTGTACCTATTCTACCTTGTCCGATTCTCCTAATCGTTAAGTTGGGATTAGTTGTGGTTATTGCTTTTGTTTGTAAATTTCCGTTTACATATAACCTCCAAAGATTTAAATCATTCTCCGTTATTACAAAATAATACCATTTATCATATTCTATTGATGAATTAAATGTCATATCTATATTATCTTCGTTTAAATCAGTTTCTCCAAAAATTTCTTCTCTTTCCTCCCCCTTGCCAAATCTAAGATAGGAATATAGTCCTAAATTCCCCCCCACAATTCCCATATAATTTTGATCATTAATTTTAGCCCAAAAAGATAAAGTGTGATTATTTGTAAAAATATAATTTTCGTAAAAATTTATATAATCATTTCCATCAAAAGAATAACAACCACCATAAACACATTGATTGTTTGATTTGGGAACATAGGTTGCTCCAACGACGGTTCCATCGTTGTTACCCCAAGTATCTTTAGCAGTAGTTCCCGAGTCTTCGTCAAAGGTCCATTCAGAGACTAGATCAGAGAGTAATTCTGTTTGTACTGTACTTGAGAAAGATTGAGCTTTAGCAAAGTTAGCTTTACTTATATATGAA
>JAQVBN010000068.1 GCA_028690275.1 Minisyncoccota bacterium
GTTTTGAATGGTGTACGAGATCAGGAATTACTTGGGGTATGAACGATCTTACTATTCCTACAGAAAAGCCTGCTTTAATTGCAGCAGCTGAAAAGAAGATTAAAGAAGTAGAAGATTATTATGAACAAGGTCTTTTATCAAAGGATGAAAAGAGAGCTCAAGTTATTGAGATATGGAAGAATGTTAAATCTGAGATTGAAAAATTAGTTCCTCAATATATTTCTAAAGGACCAGTCTTTGATATAGTTGATTCTGGTTCTAGAGGTTCTTGGTCTCAACCAGTACAGATGGCTGGTATGAAAGGTTTGGTAGCTAATCCAGCTGGAGAAATTATTGAACTTGCGATCAAAGATTCTTTTAAAGAAGGATTATCAGTTCTTGAATATTTCTCATCTACTCACGGTGCTAGAAAAGGTACTGCTGATACAGCGCTTAGAACTTCTATGTCTGGTTATTTAACTAGAAGATTGGTTGATGTAGCTCACGATGTTATCGTTACTGAAGAAGATTGTGGAGATACAAAAGGTATTATTGTAACTAAAAAAGAAGCAGAATCAATTAATCAAGATTTTGTTTTAAAGATCTTCGGAAGAATAATTTTAGAAGATATAAAGATTGGAAAAGAGGTGGTAGTTAAAAAAGGAGAACTTATCACAAAACAAGTTGCAATCAGAATTAAAGATGAGCCTACTATAGAACAAGTTAGAGTGGCTTCACCATTATCTTGTAAGACTAAAAATGGAATTTGTAAGAAATGTTATGGACAAGATTTAGGATGGGGAGGAATAGTAAACTTTGGAGAAGCTGTTGGAGTAGTAGCCGCACAAGCAATTGGAGAGCCAGGTACTCAGCTTACTATGAGAACTTTCCATACTGGAGGAGTAGCTTCTGAAACAGATATCACAAGAGGTCTTCCAAGAGTTGAAGAAGTTTTTGAAAATAGAACCCCTAAAGGAGAAGCAGAGCTTGTGAAAGAAGATTGTAAGATTGTTTCTATTCAAGAAAAGGAAGGTATTATTGAGGTTCAACCAATAGATTCTAAAAAAGAAGCTGTTGTTTACAAAGTTCCTCACAATGTTGAGTTAACTGTGAAGAAAGGAGATATTTTAAAGAAAGGAGATCCATTAATGGTTGGTTCAATTGACTTGAAGAAATTATATAAGTATGTAGGAGAAGAAGCGGTAAAGAGATATATTATTCAAGAGATTCAATCAGTGTATGTATCTCAAGGAGTTGCTATTCACGACAAACACGTTGAAATTATTGTTAAGCAAATGTTCTCTAAGATGAAGGTTAAAGATCCAGGAGATAGCTTGTTGTTCGAAGAAGAAGTTATTTCTGAATCAAAGTTAACAGAACTTAATGAAGGGCTAGAGGCTGAAGGAAAGAAATTAATTAAAGCAGAAAGATTATTATTAGGTGTATCAAGAGTAGCTTTAAGTACAGATAGTTTCTTATCAGCAGCTTCCTTCCAAGAGACTTCAAGAATATTAATTGATGCTTCTTTGAGAGGAGATCAAGATGAACTTAGAGGATTGAAAGAAAATGTTATTTTAGGAAAATTAGTTCCAATAGGAACAGGATATAAGCCTAAGGCAAACAAAGAATAAAGAGAGTAAACCCCGAAAGGGGTTTTTCTTTTTATTGAAATAATAATTTGTTTATTAATGTATAAAGATTGAACAATAAGTTAAAAATTGCTAGAATGATTTTATATGGAAATAATTCATAAAGAACTTTTAGAGATAGAGGAAAGGATATCTTTTTTAGATAAAAAATTAGATACAGAAAATCTTAAAAAAAGAATAGAGATATTAGAAAAACAGACAGAAAGTTTGGATTTTTGGGATAATCAAGAAAATGCTAAAGAAGTCTCTCAAGAGTTAAAAGAATTAAGAGAAGATGTTTTGGTTTTAGAAACTTTTAAAAAAGAAATGAGTGATTTAAAAGATTTCTTTATCATTTTAGAAGAAAGTCCTGATTTGGAAGAAGAATTTGAAGGAAGATTCTTAAAGCTTAAAAAAGACATTTTAAAGAAAGAGGTTGAATTAAACTTTACAAGTAAGTATGATGTCAATAATGCCATTTTTACAATTATGTCTGGGGCTGGTGGAAAGGAAGCAGAAGATTGGACTCTTATGCTTCTTCGTATGTATCAGAGGTATTTTGAAAAAAAAGGATTTAATGCTATTATATTAGATGAGCTTTTAGGAGAAGGAAACGAAGGTATTAAATCAGTCTCCTTAGAAGTTTCTGGAAAATATGCTTATGGCTATTTACGAAGAGAAGGAGGAGTTCATAGACTAGTAAGATTGTCTCCATTTTCAGCACAAAACTTAAGACATACTTCTTTTGCTCTTGTCGATGTAATGCCAGTAATTAAAGAAACAGCGGAAGTTAAAGTTAATCCAGAAGATTTAAGAGTTGATTGTTATAGGGCTTCGGGTCCAGGGGGGCAGTATGTTAATAAAAGGGATTCGGCAGTTAGAATTACTCACATTCCAACAAACACCGTTGTTTCTTGTCAGGTTGAAAGGTCTCAAGGAAAGAATAAAGAAAAAGCGATGAGTGTTTTACTTTCTAAATTATTTATGCTCGAAGAGCAAAAAAGAAGAGAGGAGTTAGCTAAAGAAAAAGGAGAGAAAGTTTCTGCTGGGTGGGGAAATCAAATAAGATCATACGTTCTTCAACCATATAGAATGGTTAAAGATTTAAGAACTAGAGTGGAGACTTCCAACACAGACGCTGTTCTTGATGGAGATTTAGATAAGTTTATAGAAGAAGAAATTAGAGTTTTAGATTAAAATAATGATTACTTTTACCAACGTATCAAAAGATTACAATTTAGAATTACATAAAAACGTTAAAAGAGTTTTGGATAATATCAACATAGTCATTAAGGATAATGATTTTGTGGTTTTGTGTGGAAGAACTGG
>JAQVBN010000069.1:0-2256 GCA_028690275.1 Minisyncoccota bacterium
GATTTTAAAGTAACAAAAGAAAAAATAACCGACCTTAATTTTACTGTCAAATATACTGAAGATGTAACCAAGTTGGGCACATGCGAAAGTCTCAAATTAGATGTATATGAAATAACACACGCATCAACTCACGACGCACGAGTAGGCATAGCTCAGGACGCTTTCAGACTTATGTTATACAAAAGCTACTACAATAGAGCGCTGGTTATTTTCAAGCCCTTAAACAGAAAAAAATACCGATTTTCTCTTTTGCAGATAGAGGCAGAAGTCAAAGACAACACATCCCGCATAACACGGAGTTTTTCAAACCCTCGTCGTTACTCTTTTCAATTAGGTGAAGGAGCTCATGTTAAAACGCCAGAACAATTTTTACTGGGAAAAGGAAAATTAAAACCTGTAAAAGACGATATTTTCAAGGATTTACAAGATAGATTCTCGGTAGAAGTACTGACAAAACAATTTTATAAAGAGTTATCTAACTGGTACTTTTGGGCGATTAAAAACGTTTCATTCCCTAATGATATTGACGATGATACGGATAATGAAGACTATAATGAGGAAAATGTAATTAGACTAATTACGCGCTTAATATTTGTATGGTTTTTAAAAGAGAAAAAACTAATTCATAATGACTTGTTTGATGAAGATTTTTTAGTAGGAATTCTCAAAAAATTTAATTCTACAAGTACAGAACAGGATAATTATTATAGAGCAGTTTTGCAAAATCTATTTTTTGCAACATTAAACCAAGAAGTTGATCAGCGTGGTTTTGCTGCAGACGAAGGATATCTGATAAATCGTAATAATTTTTCAATTAAAAGCCTTTATCGCTACGAAAAAGATTTTAAAGATGAGAATACTGAACACATAATGGATCTGTTCAAACAGATTCCATTCCTCAATGGCGGTTTATTTGAATGCTTAGATAGAAAAATAAAAGATGGAAGAACTTACTACTGGGACGGTTTCAGTAGAAATAAAAAACATCAAGCTCGTATTCCAAATAACCTTTTTTTTGAGAAAGGGAAAATAGTGGATTTAAGCCAAGAGTATAATGACAAAAAAATGTCATCAGTTCAGGTAACGGGTATTATTGAGATTTTAAAAAAATACAATTTTACTGTTGAAGAGAATACTCCAATTGAAATTGAAGTTGCTCTTGACCCTGAATTATTAGGCAAGGTGTTTGAAAATCTCTTGGGCTCTTATAATCCGGAAACTCAAGAAACAGCAAGAAATCAAACAGGCTCTTTTTATACACCTCGTGAAGTTGTAAATTTCATGGTAAATGAGAGTCTGATAGCTTATTATCTAAAGAATATTCCTGATATTGAAGAAGAAGTCCTGAGAAACCTATTGAGTTATGACGACAATGAGGTTATTATTAGTGATGAGCAACGTAAATCAATAATAGAATATACGTTTAAATCAAAAATATTAGACCCTGCCTGTGGTTCAGGAGCTTTTCCAATGGGTATACTCCAACAGATGGTTCATATATTAGGCAAACTTGATTATAAAAATGATTATTGGTATCAATTGATACTTGATCAGGCACTTAAAGAAATGGATAATATCTCTGGTGAAGATATAGATCAACAAAGGGTAGAAATTGACAATATCTTTGATAGAAAACTTAATAATCCTGATTATGCACGCAAGCTTTATCTAATTGAAAATTGTATTTATGGAGTCGATATACAAAGTATAGCAGTACAAATAAGCAAACTCAGATTCTTTATATCTTTACTGTGCGAGCAAAAACCCAACAAAGATTATTCTAAAAACTTTGGAATTAGACCATTACCTAATTTGGAAACAAAATTTGTTGCTGCGGATACTTTAAAAAGTATAGAAAAAGAAGAAGATGATTTTAAGTATTTGAAGGATGATACAATAAAGAAGTTAACTGATAGATTACAGGATATTAGAAGTAGACAGTTCTCTGTAACAAATGTAAAACAAAAAAACAAATTAAGAGAAGATGATAAAGAAGTAAGAAAGGATATTGTAAATGAGGTGACTAGATTGTATAAATACCACGCTGATGAGAATTTAGGGAACTACAAGAAGGAGCTTTTTAAAACTAAGAAGGAGCTCGAAATATTGAATACCCGACAAGATCAGATTGCAGAAAGTTTAGACCTCTTTGGAAATAAAACTGGGTTAAAAATTAATACAACACAACAAAAAAGAAATGAGCTGAATAATCGTATCAAAAACCTTAAATCAGTTATTGAAAAAGGTAGTGATTAT
>JAQVBN010000069.1:2266-2880 GCA_028690275.1 Minisyncoccota bacterium
TTGTAAGACTTGCACAACAATTAACCTCCTGGAACCCTTATGATCAAAATCACCACTCTGATTTTTTTGATCCCGAGTGGATGTTTGGCTTGATTACCGGTTTTGACATAGTAATTGGCAATCCCCCTTATGTTCAATTACAAAACAACGGCGGTGAATTAGCAAAACTCTATGAAAATGAATCATATAAAACTTTCAAGCGTACAGGTGATATTTACTGCCTTTTCTATGAACGAGGCTGGCAATTACTGAAAGAAAGCGGTCATCTTTGCTATATAACCTCCAATAAGTGGATGCGTGCCGGATACGGTGAAGAAACACGGAAGTTTTTTACTAAAAAAACAAACCCCATTAAATTAATAGACTTTGGTGGCACTAAAATATTTGAATCTGCTACTGTAGACACAAATATACTTTTATTTGCCAAAGAAAATAACACCTTTTCCACACAAGCTTGTTTGATAAAAAATGGAGAGATAAATAATTTGAGCGATTATCTTAAACAGAACGCATCAATCTCCTCTTTTAAAAGTAATTATAGCTGGGTAATTTTAACAGATATTGAAAAGAGAATTAAAGACAAAATTGAAGCAGTTGGTACTCCGTTGAAGGAC
>JAQVBN010000070.1 GCA_028690275.1 Minisyncoccota bacterium
TACTGAGATTAGAAAGTTCTGCCACTATCTTGGTGTTCTTTGCATCGTTGATATAGTTAGTTACTGAGATAACTATGACTCCAGAGAGGATACCTATGATGACGATGACTACAAGGAGCTCGATTAAGGTGAATGATTTGGTTTTCATAATTATATTATATCAATAACAAATTAAAAAGTAAACTTTATTTAAAGATATTTTACCATTAAAAGTTCAGTTTTTAATTTCTTAATATGCCTCACTCCTTTTTCTAATCTGCCAAAAGGAACAAAGCCTATTTTTTTATACAAATTAACCGCAGGAACATTTTCCTCAAAAACATTTAAAGTAACCATTTTAACTTCTAGAAATGTTTTAGCTTCTTTGAGAATAGCTTTCATTAATTCTTCTCCAACACCTTCTCCTCTAATTTCTTTTTTAAGCATAATTCCAAACTCAGCTCTGTGAGTTTTAATCGGTACCATTTCTTTCTCTACGGTAGCCGCTCCCAAAACTTTACCATCGTACTCAGCAACTAAAAATATTTCTCTTCTTTCAATTGTTTTCGATAAAACACTTTTAATAAAAAGAGTTTCTTCTTTGAGAGTAAATTTTCTAACAGCGGTGGTATAACTTTTTTCATCCACCAAAGAATTATACATTTCAAGCAGATCTTTTACATCGCTCTGACAAACATATCTAATGGAAACTTCTTTTCCGTTTTTTGTTTTAAACTTTTTTAACATTAATATCCTCTTAACTTCTTAACTCCTTCGTGTTTTCTAATCTTTTCAAGAGCCTTAGCTTCGATCTGCCTTATTCTTTCACGAGTAACATTAAACTTTTGGCCTACTTCTTCTAAGGTATAAGTAGCTCCATCCTTCAAACCAAACCTCATTTTAAGTATTTCTTGTTCTCTTTCTGTTAAATCTTTAAATATATCCTCTAGATGTTCTTTTAAAAGACTTCTTCCTGCTTTAATTGCAGGTGACTCTTGTTTGTCGTCTTTAATAAACTCACCAAGGACACTGTCTTTATCATCCTCTCCCACTGGAGTTTCAAGAGATACTGCTTTTTGAGATATCTTTTCTAAATATCTAACCTTATCTATTTCCATTTCCATTTCTGCCGCAATTTCTTCTGTCAAAGGTTCTCTTCCTAGATTTTGAAGCAATCTTCTTTTTGCTTGAGTATATTTAGTTAAAGTTTCAATCATGTGAACAGGGATTCTAATAGTTCGAGCTTGGTCTGCTAAAGCACGAGTAATTGTTTGTCTAATCCACCAAGTAGCATAGGTTGAAAACTTAAAACCTTTTCTCCAATCAAATTTTTCTACTGCTCGGAATAAACCTAAATTACCTTCTTGAATTAAATCAAGTAAAGTTAAGTTAGGAGATCTTCCTACATATTTTTTAGCAATAGAAACAACTAACCTCAAGTTAGCCTCTGCCATTTTTTTCTTAGCTTCCAAATCTCCAGCTTCAATTCTTTTAGCTAAATCTTTTTCTTCTTTAGCTGCGATCGGCTTAATTTTTCCAATCTCTCTTAAGTATGTTTGAATAGAATCAACATGAGGAATTCCAGCAATAGAACGAGATTTTTTTCTCGCTACTTCTGTGTCTTCTTCCAAATACCCTTTTGATTCTTTAGCTTCGATTCCATTGCTTTCAAAAATAGCAAAAAGATTTTCTATCTCAGAAACATTGTCTTCTATATTTGGGAAAAAATACAAAATCTCAGAAAAAGTAACAAACCCTTTTGCTCTACCTTTTTTTAAAATCTGTTCTAACTTTTCTTCGCTCACAACTTTCTCTTTTTTTGTTTTGGTTTTAGTTTTCTTTACCATAAGTTTTTTTTAATAAACTCAAATATTCTTCAATTAGTTTTTCTGATTCTATAGGATTCTTTTCGTTTTTTATTTTTAAACTCAAATCCTTTTTTTGTTCTTTTTCAAATATTTCTTTTAAGTTAGTAAGGCAATTTGCAATTTCTTCTTCGACCGAAGTTTCGTTTTCTTCTAAAAGTTCTTTCTCTCCTTCAGCGCCTAAAAATATCTCACTTAAAAATTTTTTATCCTCAGCACCTTCTAACACCTTAGAATAATCTTCTCCTCTTTCTAGTTTTTCTAAAATTATTTTATACTCTTCAGAAAAGAGATAAAGGAATTCTTTAAAATCTGTTTTTTGAATCAAATAAAGTTTTAAAAACTGTCTTTCTAGTTTTTCTTTTTTAGATAAATTATTTTTATTCTTTCCACTTTCAACTTCAGAGTTTTTTCTTTCAAGTCTTAGTTTAGAAAATTCCTTTCTAATATCATCTTCTCTTACCAATAGTTCATCTGCTAATTTTTGAATAAAAAATGATTGCTCAATACTATTATCTATTTTTTTAATTTGAGGAAGAAGCTCTTCAATAATTTTTTTCTTGTCCTCCACCTTTTCAATATTTTTATTCAAGAAAGCTTTTCGGAAATAAAAATCCATTATCTTTTCTGCCCCCCCAACTATTTCAAGCCATTTTTCTTTTCCTTGGTTTAAAATAACATCTGCAGGGTCTTTTTCTTCCTTCAAATCAAGGACACTTACATTAAATCCCATTTCTCTAGCTAAATCAATAGCTCTTTCTGTGGCTTTTGCTCCCGCACTATCCATGTCAAAAGAAAAAACTAAATTATTTGTATATCTCTTAATTATTTTTAAATGTAATTCTGTTAACGCTGTTCCAGAAACTGCAACAACATTCTTTACTCCAGCCTTGTGAGACATAATACAGTCAACATTCCCTTCAACTAATATACATTTGTCCTCCTTTCTTATTTCAACCTTAGCTTTATCTATTCCAAAAAGAG
>JAQVBN010000071.1 GCA_028690275.1 Minisyncoccota bacterium
CGTTTTGAACCGACCGTCGGCAATTGCGTTTTTTCTACTAATTGCTTGATTTCTGCCACTTCGCCAATCAGATGTGCTACGGCGTTCGGCAAGTTGTTAAAGGAAATTTCATTTTTATCCATAATACTTGTTTTTAATGATTACGGTGCAAATGAAATAAGTGATTTGGCTGTGATTGAGGACACTTGGAAAAACACAGTGAAAAACACTTGGAAGTAGTGATTTTTTAATGGTTGCTGATAAATATTTGGGAAAGTTTTATATTTTTGTGTACATTATTTTGATTATGTATGAATAGACTTAATTGAATTAAGAAAATTCGTTATTGTGCTTAAATCATAAAATATCCTGCATATGAAAATTGACATTCACGTTCATACAAAAAAAATAAAAACAGGAGATGCTCCTACACGGAACATTGAAACGAAAAGATTTGTAGAAATAATAAAAAACACAGATGTTAAAATCTTGGCTATTACCAACCATAACCATTTTGATTTAAAACAATTTAAGGAATTTAGAGATGGGGTTTCAAATCATTGTCAGATATGGCCAGGAATTGAACTGGATGTTTTAGAAAATGGTAAAAAGTCACACTTGATTGTAATTTGCAATCCAAAGAACTATAAAAGATTTAGCGAGGTCGTTAATGAAATTATCAAAGACAAGAATCCTGACACTTTCACAATTTCCCTCGAAGATATTGTAGATAAATTTGACCCTTTAGACTGTCTTTTTATTGCACACTATTTTGTCAAAAAGCCGAATTTGGGAGATGAAGAAATTTCAATTTTACACGACTCACTTTTTAATCCTAAACGATTATTGAAGGAGGCAACAAATTCCATTTCAGCAGGAATTTATATTAGCCATGGACATAATTCAATTTATGGATCAGATGTACAAAATTGGGATAATTATAATGAAATATCTCAAACATTACCTGAATTAAGACTTCCAGTTAAAAGTTTCGAGCAATTCTGTTTACTGCTTGAAAAAGATGAAGCGACAATAAACACAATTTTAGACAAAAAAATGAAAGAGAGTATTGAAATTGCTCCTTTTACTGCTGCTGAGATTATCCGCTTGAATATTTATAGTGACATCAATATTTTATTTGGTTCCAAAGGGACTGGTAAAACCGAAATTTTGGAAGCATTATCTAAGTACTTTAACTCTAAAGGTCATAAAACATCTGTTTATAAATCAAATGACAATCATCTAAATGATGAATTTGACATTAAAGGAAGCTCCTTCAATTGCAATGCATCAGATTTTGGGATAGATGAATGTGTTGCCGAAATTAAATTTTTAAAAGAGGTAACAGAAGAGGAAGTGACAAGCTTAAGTAAATATCTACTTCATTATTCATTCCAAGAGACAAATAAAATTTCTCAAAAACTCAAAATTAAAACCATTTATGAAGAAGATGATACTAAAACAGAAAGGACTCTAGAAGAAATAAGCGGGATACTTCAAGAATTCAAATCCTTCCAAGACTACATTGGTGAAAATGAGGGGATTTATGAATACATTGACAATGATTTAATTCAAGAGCTTATAATTGTTTTAGAGAAAATATTAAACCAGTTAAAAAAAAGAACAGAGAATAGTTTTTTGGAAAATAAGAGTATAAAACTATTGAATGGTATTATCACCTGCTTTAATACTGAAATCTCAAAAAAGACAAATCAACCTCCTAAACCTACAAAAACAGGATTTTCAGAATATTCAAGAAACCGAATAAATATTGAAAAAGCTTCAAAAAAAATAATAGGATTGGCTAATCAATCGATAAGTCCACAAGAAAAATACGTCGGTAGTTTAGGGATTAAAGGAGAACTGAAATGTCGAACAAATTTGGTATTTCAAAATGGCGGTTTATCTGATTCTAATTATACTCCTGTTAAAAATGTAAATAAAACGCCACAAAAAAAGTTTATCACTTCGATAAATACTATATCTAATCACATCTATTCAAATGAGCTATTCGCAAAAATTTCAGACTTGAATGATATTGAGAATATTGAAACAATTAATTCATTAAGTGATTTATTATTAAAGTACAAGCATTTTACTCTTAATGATAAACCGTATGGACCATCAAATGGTGAATCATCTATGATTTTACTTCATAAAGAGTTAACTGAAGATAAAGAAATATATTTGATTGATGAACCAGAAAAAAGCCTAGGAAATGACTACATTAATGATGTAATTGTGCCATTACTTAAAGACAAAGCATTGCTTGGCAAGAAAGTAGTAATCGCAACACATGATGCAAATATTGCGGTCAGAACGTTACCATATAACTCAATTTATCGATTACATGACCAAGGTCAATACTTCACATTTGTCGGGAATCCATTTTCAAATACTTTAAAGTGCATTTACAATTTAAGACCCGAACTTAATTGGAAAGAAATTAGTATGAAAACATTAGAAGGCGGCAAGGAAGCTTTCGGAGAAAGAGGAAAAATTTATGGAAACTAAAAAAGCTACAATTAATAGAGGGAAACAAAATACCCATCTGGTCCTTGAAGTTGGCGAAAACCAAGTTCAAATAACTTTAACTGACGATAATCCTAACAATGTAAAATCTGCATTTAATTCGATTTTGAAGGAATTAAAAAAGGGTGTGTTTGAGTATAAGCTTGAAGATGAAACACAAGATTTGTTTAACAATATTTGTGTGGAATATCTTAAACAGTTAAATATAGAAATAAAAGCTATATACGATGAGCTGGAAGAATATGAACTAA
>JAQVBN010000072.1 GCA_028690275.1 Minisyncoccota bacterium
TTAAATGAATTTGTTACTTGGATTGAAAAACAAAAATTTTATGATAATACGACTATAGTTATTGTCGGAGATCATTTAAATATGATCAAAAAAGGCATTTATGAAGATATGCCTCAAAATTATAATCGCAAAATTTATAATGCTTTTATTAATTCAAGTGTTAAGACTAAATGCCGAAAAAATAGAGAATTTAATACTTTTGATATTTATCCCACAACTCTTGCTGCATTAGGAGTAAAAATTAAGGGAGAACGCTTAGCTTTAGGAACTAATTTGTTTTCATGTCAAGAAACCTTAACTGAAGAATTAGGATTAGCATATTTGAATACTGAACTAATGAAGAAGTCAAATTATTATAATAATTGTTTGTTTTTTGGAAAATGCTAATTAGATAGTGTCAAGAATTTGTAGGTTGAATATTAAAAAAGTTGTAAAAAAAGTAAAAAAACAAATTAAGCGAAAGCGAAATTTGTTTTTTTAATACATTAATTAAAATATATATCATGAAAAAAACTATTCAACATTATTGAATATAAAATGAAAAATAAATGTAAAATGTTTTTAGGTAATGTAGTTAAGAGAAGCATATAATCTGGATAAATTTAAATATGGACGTGGAGTGGTGCTGTATAAACTTTCAATATTTGAAGTATCTAGTATTGTTACAATTCTTGATTTTTTTGATAAAACATCAAAATATATCTGTTGAATGTCTTCGCCATTAACTTTTAATAATCTTAACTTTAATAATTGCTTTAAACCACGCTTAGAGTATGCTCTAGGGCGCGCTGTGAAAATATCTGCAAAACAATGAGAGATATGAGATTCCATGGAGCAATTTACAAAAACTTTATAATAATAATTTTGAATATAATCCCAATTATTTAAAATATAATTTTGTTTGTCTAAAATAGTTTCAGTTCTATGTGGTTCAAATTCAATAATTACATTACAAAGAGTGATAAAATGTTTTTTATCATTTTGTTTTATAGCATCTAAGAAAATGTCGGTAAAATTATCTTTATATTTATTAGTTAAAATATGTTGAATAGCTTGATGATAATGAAACCCATCGATACCAAAAGTTATAACTAAGTCCTTATGATATTTAAAATCTCTTTTAAAAGATTTGATCCAATTAGCGCAATCACCCATAAAAACAATTTCTTTAATGTTATCAGTATTATATGTATAATATATATAATCAAGAACTTGTTCTTTTAAATCATTTTCTATAGAAGCAAATACTTTTTTTCCAGTTAATCTAAGTCTTGGTTTACCACATTCAGGATGAGCCTTATACTCATCAATAACATTTTCAAAAACTACAGCAGCTTTAATCATGTAATCTTTTTTATTGTTAAATTGAGAAGGAACAAACTTTTCATCTAACATGACATAGAGAATCGAAACATCATCTCTTTGTTTATATTGAATTTTCGGTATTTTAAATCTATGAACAATATTTCTCGCAGTAGCTCTATTAATGATACATTTACTGTAATCATCATTAAGTTTAAACTTTCTTCCGATTAATTCAGAAACAATTTTTCCGGCTTCAGCATATGAGTGTCGAGAAGACAGTTCGCAAATTTTAGCACACACGAATGGATCAAAACGAGAATATTTATCTAGCATTAAAGTATTATCTACGAAAAAATATTCCTTTTTTTGAATTTTATCAAAATATCTTCTTCTATTAAAAATAACTTCTCCGTAAAAAGTGATAATAGACCTTTCAGGAGAATTAATAATTTCACAATACTTTTTTCTATAAGCACTATTATAAAAAGCATCATCAATCTGAATTAAAAAAGATTTATATAAGTCAACAGAAAAAGAAGATGAAGTATCATCAATTACTTTAATTAAACTAAGATAATTATTAAAGTCATTTAAAGAATTGCCATTAAATAATCCATTTAAATTGTACTTCCTAATATTTTTGTTAAGATTAAACTTCACATTCTTTGTAATATTTGTTAAAATGTTCATAGATTGGTACCTCCTAATATTATGTATCTGCTTGACACACTAATATTATATCAAAGGCACCAATCTTTTTATATGCCTTCAACCTACAAACATTTTACACCAAGGATATATCAGGAAACCTTGACAAAATTTGTAGGAAATTGTAAAATTAAAATACAATACAATATCTATATATGACATATAATTGATGTATTTATGAAAAAGAATATTTTTTTAGATGAATAAGCAGTATCTTTCATCAAATCTATTTCAAAATTAATTTTTTGAAATAGATTGAATTGATACTGCTTTTGTGTTATACCGCCTTACTTAATGACTATTATCCTATAATAGGATATAGAATACAAAAAAGATTGGAGGTAAAAAATGAAAAAAATATGTTTATTTTTAGAGCTTTTTATATCTGGACAAGTTGGTGTAATGGACTCAAGCTAGACTATTTGATTAAGAAATATTTGTGAAACAAAAAAGTATGGAAAGGAAAATAAAATGAAAAAGAATATTATACTAAGTATTGCAATGATTATAGGTATATTTGTGTTTGCACCAAGTGTAAAAGCAGCATGTGCTTATGGAATCCCTTCACCTCAAATATATACTAATGGAACTTGGAAAACCGATTACAAGCAAGATGTTGTTACAACAGCAGCTTCATGCTATGGTTCTAATACCTCAGTCTACTTTTCTGATGGTTCTTATCTCCC
>JAQVBN010000073.1 GCA_028690275.1 Minisyncoccota bacterium
TTAAAGCCCAGAATAGCCTAATCATAACTTTTGAAAACGTAGACGGTTTTTTCATATAATTTGCTCTTCTAGTTTTTTAATTTTATTTTCTATTTCCTCTTTTTCGGTAGCTAATTTGTTGTAGTCTTCTTTCATTTTCACTCTTTTTTCTTTTAATTTCTTAATCTCATCTTCAACTCTCCATCTTTGTTTCTCAGTATCCCTTCTTTGGATTTCTTTTTCTCTCCTCTCGTCTTCAATCCTTCTTTCTTCCATAACGTCTTCTGTCACCAAACTTCGCCTTTCAATCTCTTCAATTGCTTCTTCTATTCCCTTTTCTAGAACAATTAATTGTTCTAATTTTTTATTTAAAACTTCTTTTTCTTCATTGTTTTTAAATAAATCATTTCCAACTTCTTCGCATTGTTTGTTTAACTTGGAAATATTAACAAGTAGTGATTCTTTTTGTTTAGAAAATAAAATTGCTTGCTTTTGTTTTAAAAAGCCTGTCTTTTCTCCCTCTAAATCAATCACCTTCTGCTTAGCCTCATCTGTTTTAAGTTCAATCTCTTTTAATTGAAGTTTAACTGATTTAAGAGTGTCTTCTTTAGAATATCTTTTTTCTTCAATATCATCTCTTTCTTTTTCAATTCCCCATCTTTCCTTTTCAACAACTCTTTTTTCTTCCTCATCAGCATTCTTTTCTTTTTCTTCCAATACTTTCTTCCTTTTATCTATTTCTGCTTCTTGCTTTTTAAAAACTTTTAATTCTTCTTTAATCCTATTCTCTTCAAGGATAACTTCTTCGATACTCTTTTGGAAGGGGATAACCTCTTTTTCCGCCTCAATTATCTTTTTTTCTATTTCTTTTATTCTTATTTCTAATTCTTGCACTTTAACTTCATCGCTCACAACCTTTTCTTCCTTAATTTCCTCTACCTTCACTTCTTTTGTCTCTGGAACTATAACCTCTTTAATGCTTTCTTTCTTTTCTACTTTTGGAATAATAATTTCTTCTACAACCTCAGGAACATTTTCTTGGATAAGAGAAACTTCCTCTACTTCTTCTATCTTGGGAGCAACGACTTCCCCTACCTTGCTTTCTTCTGGAACAATAACCTTTTGAATTTCTTCTACAACCTCAGGAACATTTTCTTGGACAAGGGGAACTTCTTTCCCTGGAACATTGGCCACAGATTCTTCTTTAAGAGATTTTTGTAATTTCTCTAGAGCCTCTTCAGCAGCCTTCGTTTGTTCAACTTTAGTCTCTTGATGATCTTCTTGGTTTTCATGAGCCACAGTTTCTTCGCTAATTTTATCTAAAGCATCAAGAAGGTTTTGTATTTTTTCTTTTTCCTTAACAATACTTTCACTTTTTTTATTTTCTATAGGAACAAATTCAGCTTTCTTAAGCTCTACTTCCTTCTCTTCGTTAACCAAAAAGTCCTCCTTTATTTCAGAAGTATTGGTTTCTTGAAGAGATTTAATATCCTTCGCCATTGTTCTAATAGCGGTCCTATCGAATAAAACTTCTTCTTGTTTTTTAATTTCTTGGACTTGTGGTCCTGGATTGTTGTCCATCTTTTGCTTGTTTAAGTGAAAGACTTATTTTTCCTTCTCCGGCCCCGATTACTTTTACCGTTACCTTATCTCCTATTTTAACAACATCTGTAACTTTTGCAACTCTTTTGTTGTCTAATTCAGAGATATGAATCATTCCATCCTTTCCTGGTAAGATTTCTACAATAGCTCCGAAATCTAAAATCTTAACAACAGTACCGGAATAAATGGTTCCTACTTTAACTTCTTCTGTTAAAGCTTCGATAGATTGGATGGCTTTTTTCATTCCATCTTCATTTTTCGAAGTGATATATACCCTTCCATCTTCTTCGATTTCAATAGTAACATCACATTCATCGATGATTTTGTTAATTATTTTTCCTTGTGGTCCAATTACATCACCAATCTTTTCTGGATTAATAGAAATCATTTCAACTCTTGGAGCAAAAGGACTCATTTCCTTTCTAGGTTCTGCAATTGTCTTTTTCATAACCTCAAGAATTGTCATTCTAGCTTGTTTTGCTTGGTCTAATCCTTCTTTTAGCATTTGTTCTGTAATACCATCAAACTTAACATCCATTTGAAGAACACAAACTCCTTTATTAGTTCCTGCTACTTTAAAGTCCATATCTCCATAGTGGTCTTCTGGCCCTTGAATATCAGTTAAAATCTTATACTTTCTTTGTTTTATAGCTTTGCTCTGATCTAAATCAACAACAATTCCCATAGCAATTCCCGCTACCATGTTTTTCAATGGAACTCCACCAGCCATAAGAGAAAGACACCCCGCACAAGTTGAAGCCATAGAAGATGATCCGTTTGAAGATAAAACTTCAGAAACTAATCTAATAGTGTAAGGAAAAGTATCAAAATCAGGCAAAACTGTCTCTAAAGCTTTTTCTCCCAATCTTCCATGTCCGATTTCTCTTCTTCCTGGACCTCTTGATGGTTTAGCTTCTCCAACAGAGTAAGGAGGAAAGTTGTAATAATGCATAAATCTTTTCTTTCCAGAAAATTCCACTCCCTCTAAAATCTTTTCT
>JAQVBN010000008.1 GCA_028690275.1 Minisyncoccota bacterium
CATAATCTTATAACCATATAACTTAGCTAAATTAACCGCTTCTATAGCCTCTGAAACCGTTCCTACTTGGTTTATTTTAACAAGTAGTCCATTTATAGCATCTTTTTCATAAGCTTTCTCTATTCCCTTTACATTAGTTACGGTTAAATCATCTCCGATAATCAAAAGATTTCCTAACATCTTTTGGTTTAGCATTCTAAAACCTTCATAATCGTTTTCTTCAAAAGGGTCTTCGAGTGATTTAATAGGATATTTCAAACAAAGCTCTTGATAATATTTAATAAGCTCCTCCCTGTCTAAAGAAGTTTCTTTGTTCAAAATATATTTACCGTTTTTAGCATCATAAAATTCAGAAGCAGCAATATCTAAAAAAATGTTTAAATCCTTCAAATAATCAAGTTTTTTAACCGCCTTTATAATTAAATTCAAAGCTTCTTTAGGATCACTTATTTGAGGAGCAAAACCACCTTCATCTCCAACATTAATTGCTCCAACCCCATACTTATCAACAATGATTTCCTTTAAAGTGTGATAAACCTCGGAAGCCATTCTTACCTGATCCTTAAATTTTCGTCCTTCAAAATTAATCATGAATTCTTGAAAAGCTAATCCATTTCCAGCATGCTTTCCTCCATTGATAACATTAAAACATGGGGAAGGTAATTTAATCTCGTTATTAGAAAGAGAAGAAATGTAAGCAAATAATTCTTGTTTATTAAACTTAGCCCCTGCTCTCGCTACCGCAAGAGAAACTCCCATAGTAGAATTGGCTCCTATCTTTGCCTTATTCTCTGATTTATCAAGAGAAATCATAGCCTCATCAACTTCTTTCTGATTATTAACCCGATACCCTTCTATTTTATTTGAAATGTTTATTCTTACGTTAGAAATAGCTTTTAAAACTCCTTTTCCTAAATATCTACTTTCATCTCCATCTCTAATTTCAACCGCCTCCCTACTTCCCGTAGAAGCACCTGAAGGAACAGAATCAACAAAAATACCGATTTCTGTATCTAAAATTACTTCTACTGTAGGCTCCCCTCTTGAATCTAATATTTCTCTTGCTCTTACGCTTTTTATTTTACTCATGATCTAATAAATAATTATATGCTGATAAAGCTGCTACAGCACCAGAAGATGCCGCACAGATAATTTGTTTTACTTTTGAATTAATAATATCTCCTGCCGCAAACAATCCCTCAGTCTTAGTTTCCATATTTTCATTAACAATAATTTCTCTTTGATTATTTAAATCCACTAAATCCTTTACATATTCTGTTTTAGGAACATATCCTATTTGAACAAACATCCCTTGGAACTTTTCCTCTAAAACATCATCTCCTTTTTCGTAAATAATAGTATCTAAAAACTTCTCTCCTTTAACCTCCAAAACCTTAGAATTAGTAAAAGCTTTTATGTTTTTAAACCCTTTAATTCTTTCTTGATTTTTAACATCAGCTATAAATCTCTCTCCTCTTTCAAGAATTACAATGCTTTTAACAATACTACTTAAATAAATAGCTGATTCAAAAGAAGCGTTTCCTCCACCAACAATCATAATGTCTTTATTCTTAAAAAAAGGACCATCACAAACCGGACAATAGCCGACTCCTTTTCCCAAAAACTCTTTCTCTCCTTTAACTTGAAGTTCTCTTGGTCGAGAACCAGAAGCAATAATAACTGCTCGGCTAACAATCTCTTTTGAGTTTGTTTTTAACTTAAAAAAATCACCCTCTTTTTTTATTTCTACAATATCTTCTTCAACAATAGTAACCTTCTCTTGAGCCTCTAACTGTTCTCTGAACCTAGAAGCTAACTCAAATCCAGCAATAGAAGGAAAACCTAAATAATTCTCAACATTAACCGCTTTATTAAAAAGCATTCCACCAATACTCTCTCCAAAGATAAAAGTATTTAAATTATTACGTGAGGCGTAAATCGCAGCCGTAATTCCAGCAGGACCTCCACCAATAATCGCTAAGTCTATCATAATTTAAGATTCTTTAAATATGTCTTAAAAGCTTCTCCAAAGTAAGCGTCTTGCATAGCCACTCTCACAAAAGATTTGTACCAAGAAATGATATCTCCACACTCAAGCCAATCCCCTTCTATCTCATAACCATAAATAGCCTTTCCAAGCTCTGCCATTTCTCCCAAGAAAGGTGAGATTGACTTGTCCTTTGTCATGGCGTATTTATTATTATTTAAATAATCAAAAACGTCTGGAGTTAAAATCATTCTTCCAATAATCGCTAAGTCTGATGGAGCGTCTTCTAATTTTGGTTTCTCACTAATACTTTTAATTTTATAAAAACGATTAGCAATTTTTTCCACCTTAACAATTCCATAGCTTGGTATTCTTTCTGGAGAAACTTTCTTTAAGGCAATAACTGGTCTTCCGCAAGTTAGGAAAATTTCTTGCAATTGATCTAAACAAGGAATTTTTGACTCAACGACATCGTCACAAAAAGAAACGGCACAAGGCTCTTTTCCGCTAAAATCTCTTGCTTGAAAAATAGCATCGGCAACTCCTGTTGGGCTTTTTTGAATAAATGTAGAAAAATTAACATCCTTTACAAGATTTTTGATATATTCTAAAACCTCAACTTCTCTTTTTTTATTATTTTCTTTTAAGATTTGTTCTAAAACAATATCTGTTTTAAAATAATCAAGAACATTTTTTTGATCTTTTCTTGCAATAAAAGCAATTTCTTCAATTCCTGACAAAATAGCTTCTTCAACATTATAATGCAAAAGAGGTTTTCCACCGAGTGGAATCAACTCTTTTGAAACAACTTTTGTTTCTGGTAAAAATCTAGTTCCCAAACCGGCTATGGGGAAAATTGCTTTTGTAGCTTTTTTCATATTATTTTTTTTTTCTTAAAAAGGCAGGGACTTCAAAAATATCATCCTCGTCTAAATCTTTTTTTCTTGCTTCCTCTTCGGCTCTTTTTACTTCAACAGCGTTTCTTCTGTTGATTTCTACTCCCAAATCTTCGAGATCTTTAAGATCTTCTTCCACCTCCTTTATGGTTTTCTTTTTTTTGGGAGTCTCTTTCTTTACTTTCTTTGTTTTTACAACCTTCTTTTCTTCTTTCTTTTCTTCTTTTACTTTAACCTTCTTTTCTTCTTTCTTCATTACTCCAGTAGCAAGAACAGTTGCTTTTATTTCATTCTTTAGCTTAGAGCTCTGGGTTAAACCAAAAATAATTCTAGCTTCCGGAGCAAGTTCGTGTATCTTTTCAGAAATCAAAGCAAGCTGTTGCATGGATAAATTTTTACCTCCCTCTATATTAAACAAAACATTATTAGATTTAGAGAAATCATAACGAACCAATTCGTTGTTTAGTAGTTGATTAGTAAACTGATTTAAATCATCTGTTAGCTTAGCTTCTACTGTATTAAGATAAGCTCTTTGATTTTCTCCCTCAATAGTGGTTCTGATATCAGCCCAATCAATATTTATTAAACCAGAAGAATAAACCGTATTTAATAATCCTTGAAGAGAACGAGCTAATTGCTCATTAATAATATTCAAAGCGTCATTAAAAGGAATGTTCTCTTCGGCAAACTTAAAGATTCTTTCGTTTGGAATAACTAAAACAGCATTTAAATCTGCCCGAGCCTCATCAATAGCTTTTTGAGATTCTTTCATCTTATCCTTTCCTTCAAAATTAAAAGGAAGTGTAAAAATCCCTAAAGTAGGTAAATTCATTTCTTTGGCTATCTTAGAAAAAACAGGAATTGTCCCCGTGCCCGTTCCTCCCCCTAAGGAAGAAACTAAAATATACAAATCTTTTCCATCTGAAAAAATATTCTTAATCTTTTTTTCTTCATTTTCAGCAATCTGCTTTCCTAAAGAAATATCTCTTCCAGTCCCTAAACCTCTAGTTTCATTTTCCCCAAAAGCAATTTTCTTTAAAGCGCTTGGAAGTGCTTCCAAGGCCTGAAAATCAGTATTTACTGCTGTAAAATCTATTTTATTAGAAGAAAAATCTAATTTTTTAGAAAGTTCTTTGATGATGTTTCCACCACCTCCCCCAATTCCAATAATCTTAATTTTAATTCTTTTAGTAGAATTATCCTTTGGAAGTTTAATCTTCTTTTCCTTTTTCACCTCTTTAATTTTTACTATCTTTTTTTTAGACATAGATTTTAATTATTTTTAACAATAATTTTTTGAATATCTGTTTCGAATTTAATTTTTTCTTTATCGAAACCTTTTTTAAGAGCTAAAAGAATCTCTTCGTGAGCGATTAAATATTTATCATAACTTCTACTATTTACGTAATAAACAATTTCATAAGTCCAAGCTCTGCCGTCAAAAGAAGTTAAACTTGTTTTTGATAATTCAATCTCTTCTTTTTTAAGAAAAATATTTGCAATAATCTTCTTTCCTTTTTCAAGCTTAGCAATAGTAGTTTTTCCATCAACATAAACTTCGAAAGAAACTCTTCTTTTTTCCATCTTTTTATAGTTATATAAAGAAGAATCAGTAAGATTGCGATTTGAAATAACAAGCTCCTCCCCCCTTAATGTTTTAAGTCTAGTAGTTCTAAGTCCAATTTTTCTAATAGTTCCTTTCTTTTTAGAATCAATAACAATATAGTCTCCTACCTCAAAAGGCTTGTCTAAATAAATACTAAGACAAGCAAATAAATCAGCAAGGGCTTCTTTTAGGGCAAAAGCAATAGCAATACCAAAAATCCCTGCTCCAGCAAGAAGAGCCCCAATATTAACTCCTGAATTTTGAAGAATTAATAAAACAGCAATAATCCAAATTCCCCAACCAGCAATAATAGATAAAGTTTTTACCACAGAAGCGTCTGTTTTCTTACCCTCTTCCTCATTTTCTTCAAACTTTTTAAGAGCCAAGCGATTAATAAAGTTCTGCAAGAAATTAGCAATAATAATAATTAAAGTAACAAGGGCTACATAATCAATTACATTATTAACCGTTTCGTTTAAATTGAGAAATTTTGTAGAAACAAACAAGGAAAAAATAATAAAAACAAGCCAATTACCTTTCAAGAAGATAGAAACCAAGAAATCATCAAAACTATTTTTAGTTTTTTCAGCAATCTTTTTGAATTGATTTAAAAGTAAGTATTGTGAAAATTTAAAAATGATAATTAAACCAAAAAAAGAATAAAGACTAGCTTGCCATTGTTCCAATGTTCCTAAAGTTAAAAAAAATTCACTAATCATATCTTTATTTTTTCTAAAATACTTTTAAATTGATTATCTTCTAATTTAAAACTTCTTAAAGCATCATTAATCCTAAAAGAATCGTCTTCTCTTCTTGGGATAAGGTGTGTGTGACTATGCATAACCACTTGTTCTGCCACCCTTCCATTTGATTGAAAAACGTTAACCCCTAAAACACCATCTAAATTATTTACCATCTTCAAAGCAATGATCCTAGAAACTTCGGCAATCTTTTTAAAAGTTTCACCATCTATATCAAATATATTCTCGTAATGTTTCTTGGGAATCACTAAAGTGTGCCCCAAAGAAACAGGATTAACGTCCAAAAAGGCTAAAACAAAATCATCTTCATATACCTTATAACAAGGCAATTCTTTATTCACTATTTTACAAAAAATACAATCTTGTTCCATTAGTCTTAGATTATCATATTTTTAATAAAAAACAAGTTACTTGTTAAAGGATTTTAGAAAAGATTGAATCTTTTGAACAAAGGTTTGATCTTCTTTAATTTCTTCGTATTCCTCGTCTTCTTCACCCTCTTTTTTGATAATATATATTGTCTCTCCTTCCCTTTTTAAATTAAGATCTTCCCTGGCTACTTTTTCTAAATAACTTTCACTATAAGATTCTCCTAAACTGAACTTTAATGACTCTCTTTGCTTTAATAGACTTTCTTGCTCTGACTCCAAAGCTTTTAATTCTTGATTCAAACCAATCAATTTAATAAACATGTTAATACAAGAATAAGTAAAAAAAATAAAAAGAGAACTAATAATTAAAATAAAAAAGAATTTTTTAACTTTAAACTCTCTCTCCTTCTTTATTTTTTTCTTTTTTTTTGTTAACATCTAAATATAAATAATGAAATTGAATTAATATGGACAATAAAAAAATAGCAAGAGTGGTCTGGATTATAATCGTCATTCTATTGATTATCTCCTTAACAGGATCAATGTTGATTGGTGTGTTTTAGTCTATTTTACTCTAAAAGAATAATAGTTTCAAGAGAATAAAAACTGAGGATTGTCCTCAGTTTTTATTATACACCTCAAGAACCAAACACCTTCAAAAATACTTCTGCCGGAACTCTTACTTTTGTTTTGCCCTTCATCTTATCCTTATTCTTCTTCTGATTATCGAGAAGCTTATTCTTTCTAGTTACGTCTCCCCCGTAAAGTGGAGCTAAAACGTCTTTTCTTCTAGCAGAAAGAGTTTCTCTGGCAATAATTTTTCCTCCAACCTTCCCTTGAATTGCTAAATTAAATAATTGAACTGGAAGAACTTCCTTTAATTTTTTAGTTAATTTTCTCGCTTCATCAACCGCCTTTGATCTAGGAATAATTTTTGAAAAAGCTTCTTCTGCTTCTCCATTAATTAAAATTTCTAATTTAACCAAATCTGCTGGTAAATATCCTATTTCAATATAGGTCATTGAAGCATATCCTTGAGTCACACTTAAAAGATTGTCGTAGAAAGTACCAATTATTTCTCTCATAGGAACTTCATACTCAATCATATACCTTCCTGCTCCGAAAGGCTTAGAATCGATATGATTTCCATCAGAGCCATTAAATAAATCAAAAACATTGCCCAAATATTTTTCCCCAATAATTACTTTAAGATCTACCCAAGGTTCTAAAAGTTCTGAAAAATTATCTTGCCAAACAGTTGGATTCATAATATCAATTTCTTCCCCCTTTCCCGTAACCCCCTTATACTTAACTTGAGGAGCTCCAATAACAAGATCTAATCCATATTCTCTCTTTAACCTTTCAATGGTAATTTCCGCATGCAAATTGCCTAAAAAACCACATAAAAAACCTCTTCCGAGTATTTGATAAGTCTGAGGTTGAAAAAACAAAGAAGAATCATTTAATTTTAATTTTTGGAGCCCTTCTTTTAAAACTTCAAATTCTGTTTGATCTGCTGGATATAAAGAAACAAAAATTTTTGGACTAGCTGGATTATATCCACCAAGTGGCTCTAAAGAAAAACCTTGCTTAATAATAGTATCTCCGATATGCACTTTTTCTGGATCCTTAATTCCGGTTGCAATATATCCAATCTCACCCGCTTTAAGTTCTGCCTTTTTCTTCATTTCTGGCTTAAAAATACCGACATCTTTTGCCGTACTAGAAGATCTTGAATTAATAAAAGATATTTTTTCAAAAGGCTTAATAGTTCCCTCAATTACCCTAACATAAGCAACAATTCCTAAAAAAGAATCATACATAGAATCAAAAATTAAAGCTCTTAAAGGCTTTTCTACTTCTTCTTTTGTGGAAGGAACTTTTTCAATTACTTTTTTCAAAAGAGCTTCAACGTTCTCTCCTGTTTTAGCAGAAATTCCCATAACTTCCGAAGGATCGATATTTAAAATATCAGCAATTTCTTTTTTAACTCCAGAAACATCAGCTATTGGAGAATCTATTTTGTTTACTGCGGGAATAATTACTAATCCTTCTTTTTTTGCAAGCTCGAGGTTAGAAATAGTTTGAGCCTGAACTCCTTTGGTAGCATCAACTAAAAGAATAGCTCCCGAAACAGCTGCCAAACTTCTAGAAACCTCGTAATTAAAATCTATATGACCAGGGGTATCAATTAAATTTAAAATATTTCCTTGATATTCCATTCTTACTGGCTTCATTTTAATAGTAATTCCTTTCTCTCGTTCAAGATCCATACTATCTAAAAGCTGAGGCAAATTCTTCCCTTTTTCAACCGTACCAGTAATTTCAAGCAATCTATCGGCAAGCGTAGACTTACCATGATCTATATGGCTAATAATAACAAAGTTTTTAATCATGTTTTTATACTAACATTTTATCATCAAAAAACAAGGCATAAACCTTGCTCTTATTAATTTAATTGCTCCTATTTAAAAACCCTATCAATTTATTTTTTAATATTTCGGCTTCTTCTGTTTTGAAAGATAGAGTAAAAAAGAAATAAACTATAAATGAGACCATAGAAACCACAACAAACTCAATTAAACTTGATAGAAAATCGTCTGACTGAAAGAAATTCATTGTAATTAAAGCTACTACCACAAAAGGAATAGAAGAAATAATGATCTTGAAAAGAAAAGAAAAGCTTTCTCTAAAACAAAACGGACCAATTTTTTTCTTTAAAAAGATAACAAGCAAAACAAAGTCTATAAATAAACTAATATTGTAGGCTATAACCAATCCTATAAGCAAAGAACAATCAGCAGATCCTAAATTGAACAAATCAACAATAAAGTTACTTAAATTCGGATTGTTTCTAATTATCTCGATAAAAGATAAAGATAGGACAAAGTTAATAATTAAAAAAAACAAAGAAATAATAGCAGGGGTTTTTGCTTCTTTCATACTATAAAAAGCTCTTAAAATCATAGGTTCCAAACATTGAAAAACTAAGCTTAAAGCAAAAATACCAAGACAAGCTCCAGTTACACTGACAGCATATTCGGAAAACTCTCCTGCTTTTAATATAATACTCACTATTAAATCTCTTGTTAGAAAAGTTAAAATACTAATCGGCAGGGCCAAATATAAAATGTTTTGGAAGGCTTTTCTCAACCTTACCTTAAAATCACCCATATCTTTATCGGTAACTGATTTTGATAAATATGGAAATATTGCCACTGCATAAGAAATACCAATAAAACCTACTGGTAAAAATCTAAGGTTGTCAGCTAAACTAAAAAAAGAAATCGCTCCCACGGCTATTGTGGAAGCTAAGGCCGTAATAACTAAAAGATTAATTTGATTGGCAGAAGCAGATATAATTCTTGGAAAAAGAAGTTTAAAAAAAGACTTAACATCTTTTAAGCAAAAATCAAACCGATACTTATATCCATAACTTAAACTTCCTCCAAATTGAATTAAAAAATGAACAAAAGAACCAACAAATACTCCGATAGCTGGCCCCATACTACCCAAGCTTGGAGCCAAAAAGACAATACCTAAAATAATACAAATATTATAAAAAACGGGAGCAATAGAATAAGCAACAAATCTATTAAAATAATTTAAAACTGTCGAAAATATTGAAGACAATCCTAAAAAGAAAACTGCTGAGAAAATTAATCTCATCAAATTAACAGCTTGATCGATATAGCTAGCATCCAATCCTGGTAAAACAAGACCAACAATCTGAGGCGTAAAAATAAAGAAAACGAGGGCAAAGACACTCAAAACAATCAAAAAGGCATTAATCACTGAATTAATTAACCTCCAAGCATCTTCCTTATTCTTCTTTAAATAGTCCGAAAATAAAGGCAATAAAGAAACTAAAACTCCTCCCGCCAAAACAATACTATAAATTAAATCTGGTATCTTAAAAGAAGCAAAATATATATCAAGCTCAACAGATGGTCCGAAAGTAGAAGCTAGTAATCTATCTCTAACAAGTCCTAAAATACGAGAAAAAATTGTAAAAAAAGCAATCACAATTGTTGCTTTTCCAATGGTATTTTGTTCCGACTTCAAGAAATTTTTAATACTCATATTAATATCATACAATAATTTGACAAAAATTCAAATGATGCTAAGCTATTTTCGAGTAAGTTGGATGATTGCTTTGATTTAATCAAAGAGGAAAGTCCGAACTCTTATTCTCTTTTAAAGAGTCTAAAATGGTAGCAGGTAACTCCTGTCGTCCGCAAGGATCGAGGTGCGAGCAGAGACGTTTTCTTTTGAGAAAAAGAAAATATCCCTAGTGGATAAGTCTAAATGGCAACATTTAGGGTGAAACGGCTAAATCCTTACCCAAGAGCAAGAACAAACCTTTAATTTATTAAAGGAAAAAGTAGTTCGCTTAAGGCTTAGAGTGATCTAAGTCTCAGATAGATAATCATCAAAACAGAATTCGGCTTATAGACTTACTTAATTTTAAAAAACTTGTACTCGCAACAAGTTTTTTATTATTGACATAATAATATAATTATAGTATAATTATCACAGAGGTAAGTCCGTTGACAACTGAAAAATCTAACAACAAAAAGGAATACTCAATTATTCCGATTGAAACAAAGACATTAAAAATATTTCTTGATCTAAGAAAACAATCTTTACCAAAGAATGTTCAAATAGAACAAGGATACTTTGATGGTCCTCTGATTCACGCAAAAAGCATTTCTTTTCTTGGTCCAGAGATCATGATTGTTGGTCAAAAAAGTTCCTATAAAAAATTCATAGAAACTAAAAAGGTCCCAAGAATCACCAGAATGGTATCTATCGGAGATTATTGCAATCCTATTTCGGTAGGAGTTGTTCTCGTCACATCAGACGAAAAAATACCTTTCGCCCTAAGAAGCGAAACCTATTTAAATAATTCTCTCTTTAGCTTTCCTGCCGAAGGATATCTAGACCCAATTAAAGATCTTGAAGACAAGGAAAACAGAATTATTTCCTTCGTTAACGCTGCCAAAAGAGAAATTAAGGAAGAGCTTAATATAGAGCCCGAAAACTTAACTTCTTTTCAGGTGGGAGGAATTGTATTTGATGAAATTGAACAACCCTACATTGCTCTCTTTGTAGCTTGTAAGCTTAATTCTTCGGAAGTAAAAGCTCTCTTTGAAAAATCTAAAAAAGAAGAATTCAAAGAGATTGGTTTTGTAGAAAATACAAAAGAAGCGTTAGAAAAATTTCTGAAAGAGTATCAAGTAACCCCTCACAATCAGGGAAAGATTGAACTCTATAAGAAATATAAAGGATGGTAAAAACAAAAACCATCCTTATTTTTTTATTCCACAGTACTTGACAAAATTATTTACTTGTGGTATGTTACAAATAGTATGATCCACCTTAACTACAAAGACAACAGTACCGTTGTATCAATCAACGGAGTGCCAGAGCCATGCGAAAACTCAAAATCAGACTTTGATGCAAATCGAGAAAACGAAATTTCGAAAATGGCAAACGGTGCCAACCAAACAGCCGTTCTCATAATACGATGAAATCATCGTAAACAAAAAAGAGCAAAAAGAATTTTATTCTAATTGCTCTATTTTTTTATTTAAAATATTTAATCAGCCCTTCTTTAAATAATTCTAGATTTTCATTTTTTATCGTAAATCCTGCTGCTGGAGCATGCCCCCCATAAGTCACTAAAAGGTC
>JAQVBN010000009.1 GCA_028690275.1 Minisyncoccota bacterium
CTGTATCCTTCGAAAGCTTTACTTAGATTAGAGAGTTCTGCTACTATCTTACTGTTCTTTGCATCGTTAATATAGTTAGTTACTGAGATAACTATGACTCCAGAGAGGATACCTATGATGACGATGACTACTAGGAGCTCGATTAAGGTGAAAGACCTAATTGTTCTTTTCATACTATTTATGTATTTGATTTATCTTTGATGTATATTATATCAAATGAGAAATATATTGCAACCTTGATTGAAAAAAAACCCTTTTTGCAATATGATTATCTATATGAAGATATTAGCCATTGAAACCAGTTGCGACGATACAGGAGTTGCCGTTCTAGAAAAGAAAAAAAAGATAAAAGTATTGTCTGATTTTTTGTCTTGTCAAAATGATATTCATTCAGAATATGGAGGCGTAAATCCAAGCATCGCAAAACGAGAACATGCAAAAAATATCTTCCCTGTTTTTTTCTCTTCTTTAAAGAAAGCTAAACTTTTGAAAAAAGGAAAGACAGAAATAAACCCAGAAATAGACAACATCCTAGAAAGATATCCTGAATTATTAGAAGAATTAAAAACATTTTTTTTTCAATACAAAAAACCTGATATTGATCAAATAGCAGTAACAGCTGGGCCAGGATTAGAACCATGTCTTTGGGTAGGAATTAACTTCGCTAAAGCGCTTTCATTAGCTTGGAATGTTCCTTTACTAGAAGTAAACCATATTGAAGCTCATATTTTAGTAAACTTCATTAAAGAAAATAGAAAAGAAGTTTTTCCGGCTCTTTCTTTTGTTATTTCAGGCGGTAATACAAAACTATTTTTAATGCAAAAATTAGGAATATATAAAGAAATTGGCTCAACAAGAGACGATGCTATCGGAGAGTGTTTTGATAAAACAGCCAGGATGTTAAAACTCCCCTATCCAGGAGGAATAGAAATATCAAAAAGAGCAAAAAAAGTTAAAAAAAGTCGTTTTAAACTTCCTAGACCAATGATTCGTTCTCATGATTACGACTTTAGTTTTTCTGGATTAAAAACCGCTGTTTTATATGAAATAAAAGACAGAAAAATAGACGAAAAAGAAATTAACGAATTATGTTTTGAAATCGAAGAAGCAGTTAAAGACGTAATCGTCTCAAAAATAGAAAAAGCTATTCTAGAATTTAATCCAAAATCACTTTTTATTGGTGGTGGTGTTTCTGCAAATAAAAAAATACAACAAGAACTAAAGAAACTTACCAAAAAACACAAGCTCCAATTTTTCGCTCCTAAATATACTACTGATAATGCTGTTATGATTGGGGTAACTGCCCTTCTATCGCCCAAAAAAGAAAACTATGATAAGATTAAAGCCAATAGTAATTTAAATTTAAATGACTGATTTATTACTTCATACATTAATCTATACTTCTTTTGCCGTTTTGCCTGGAATTATTTGGTTGCTTTATTTTTTAAACAAAGATAGAAATCCAGAACCAAAAAGATTAATTTTAAAAGTTTTTTTAATAGGAATGATCGTAACTATTCCTGTTTTTTTTATTGAATTTGGACTTTTATCGTTTATTCAAAATTTAAATCTAGAAAATGATACTTTTAATTTTATTCAATATTTCGTTGTTGTGGCAATAACCGAAGAAGTTTTTAAATATTTAGCTTTTAGATTTACGGCTCAAAACACACAATATTTAGATGAACCGATAGATATTGCTATGTATATGATTGTTGCCGCTCTTGGTTTTGCTACCGCAGAAAACATTGTTCTCTTCTCTCAAAAAACTTTTGAATTTTTAATAGAGCCTGCTTCTTTAGCATTGATAAGATTTATTGGAGCTAATCTTCTTCATGTTTTATGTTCTGGTATTTTTGGTTTTTATATCGCCATCTCTTTTTATCAAACTAAAAAAAGACATCTTTATTTTTGGTCAGGATTATCAATCGCAGTTATTATTCACGGACTCTTTGATTTTTTCTTGAAATACTCTATAATAGAAAAAGGAGGAGAGAATGAATGGACACCCGTCTTTGCTATCGTCATTGCTCTTTTGGTTGTTTCCTGTGTCCTTCTAAATCAAGGTATAAAGAAATTAAAAAGAATTAAAAGTGTTTGTAAAATATGAAAAAAGAAGAAAACCAACAAATTAAATTCGAAGAAAATAATGAGGCCGGAGAGTTAGTAGTTGATGTTTATGAAACAGAAAAGGAGGTTGTTGTGGAATCGGCTATTGCTGGCGTAACTGCTGAAGAATTAGATATTTCTTTAGAACAAGACATTTTAATTATAAAAGGAAAAAGAAAAGATCCTGCCGAAGCTGATAAGGAAAAGAATTATTTTGTCAGAGAATGTTTTTTTGGACCTTTTGAAAAAGAAATAATTCTTCCTAAAGAAGTAGACACAACTCAAATTAAAGCCAAAATGAAAAATGGACTTTTGATTATTAGACTTCCAAAAGAAAACGGAGATTCTCAAAGGATACAAATAAAATAAAACGGCATTAAGCCGTTTTTTTCTGTGCCGAGAGAGGGAGTCGAACCCTCACACCCGAAGGCATATGCTCCTAAGGCATACGTGTCTGCCAATTCCACCATCTCGGCTTACATATTAAAGACCCTATTAAGGGTCTTTTAATATGAATAAATTATATATAACACATTATCTCATCACTGACAAGACAACGCTTGGAACTGCTTTTGCTAAAAGTGCAATTACTATACCAATAGCAGCATATAAAATCTTGTTGTTTGCGTTCTTCAATTTATCAGCGTCTCCTCCTGACATCAAATAACCAGCAGCACCTAAAACAATCATAATAACTGCTGCTGCCATAATGGCAAGGAATCCCCAATCAACTACGTTATAAACTGTATTTAAAACACAGCAAGTTCCGCAATCTCCATAAGCAGAATTCATAGGATCGGTTACATAATTACAAGTTGAAGAACAATATAATCCTTCATTTTGAAAAGTAGACAATCTGTCTGAATTTGTAATACGACAGCTTCCTTCTGCTAAAATAAATCCATTAGGAATTATTATTGCTGCTACTGCTAATATTGCGAATATTTTTTTGAAATTCATATTTTTTATATTTACTTATTATTAACCGACCTTTTTTATTTAGCGACTAAACTATTTACAATGTTTGCTAAAGCGTTAGCCATTAAAATTATAACAAGTCCGATCATCGCCCACTTAATTATATCTCTTGCATTTTTAACATTATCAGCATTATCCTGAGAAGCAACCATCATTACTCCTGCAATAACTATTGCAAGTACTGCAAGAGCTCCCCCAACAGTTGAAATCCAAGTTACAATATTACTTATCGTGTTAGTTACTGCATCTGCCAAAACTATTGTTGATGGTAAAACTGTTGCTACTGCTAATAAACTTAATCCTTTAATTTTATTATTCATATTTTTATTAACCTATAAACCCTTTTAATATTTCGACTAAAGATTTTGCTAATAATATTACCATAATTCCAATACCCGTATAAATCATTAATTTTCTTGCTTTTTCTACTTGCGAAGCGTTTCCATACGCGGTCGCAAACATTACTCCTCCAATTATAAACATAAGAGGAGCTAACACTAATCCAATAGTTAATAACCAATTCGCAATCGCATCTACAACTTCTGAAAACGTACTCCACTGAACTGGATTTTGCAAAGTTCCACCACTACTAACAACGGTTGACGAAGATGAAGTTGTTGTTGATGTTGAAGATGTTTCTGTTGAAGAAGCTGTTATATCTATTGAAGAATCGCTTTGTCCACTAATTACAGAAACTAATTCTGTGCTAGTTGAAGGCGTAGAAGAATCTTCGCCACAACCACTATTACTACAATAAAAAGTTTGTATTCCAACCCCTTCTAATTCTGGATAACATTTTTGTGTTCCTGGAGCACATTCACAAGAGCCAGCATAAGAAGTTTTATATTCTTTATTTGTCTCACAATAGGCAAAAACATTAACTCCTGTTAAAAAAAAGACACTGACTAAAAATATTATTATCTTGTTTTTATTCATTTTCTAAAAATTAACGCAAAATGATAATTATTTAAATCCAATTCTTCTTCTAATTCTAAATTGAATTCATTCGCTATTTCTTTTATCTCTTCTTTTGAAATTGCTTTTATCTGTGGTCCGATATTATCAACTTTTTTCCAATCAACGATAAGTAAATATCCTTCTGGTTTTAAAATTCTTTTAATTTCTTCGAAAACTTTCTTTTTATCGTTTAATAGAAATAAAATGTTTGATAAAATAATAAAATCAACTCTATTATCTGCTATTTTAACACCTTTTTCAACATCTGCCAAGAGAAGTTCAACGTTACCTATTTTTTCACCGTCTAACTTGCTCCTAAGGGCTGAGAGAGCCTCTTCTTTTATATCCAAGGCATAGACTTTCCCATTTTCTAGCTTCTTGGCAAGTGGTATTGTCCATCCTCCCGAGCCAGAACCAATATCGAGAGCTGTCATTTGAGGTTTTAAAAAAGATAAATTTTCTATAATTTGTTTTGGATTTAAAAAATCTAAAATCATAATGTTGTGGCTGAGGCAACTTTATCCCCCTCCCTTAATTTCATTATTTTAACTCCTTGAGTATCACGACCTAATCGTGGGATACTCGAAATCTTTGTTCTTATTGTTTGTCCTTTTTGAGAAATAACAATTAAATCTTCCTGCTCTTGAACAATTTGAGGTTTAACAATCATACCCGTCTTACTTGTGACTTTAGAAATTTTAATTCCTGTTCCTCCTCTTTTTTGAACCTTATAATCTGAAATTTGAGTGATCTTTCCATATCCATTTTCAGATAAAACAAGAACTCCAGAATCTTGAACATCTTTTGAAATTATAATTGCCCCCACAACTTTATCGTCTGCCTTAAGTCTAATACCTCTAATTCCAGAAGCTTGACGTCCCATTGGTCTTACGTCAGAATCTTTAAATTTGATAGACATTCCTTTTTGAGTAGCAAGTAAAATATCGTCTCCGTCGTTAATTCTTTTAACCTCACACAAAGTGTCTCCTGGTTTTAAGCTCATTGCGATAAGACCGCTTCTTCTTACGTTTTCAAAATCCTTAATTTTTGTTTTCTTAACCACTCCCTTTTCTGTGGTCATGATTAAATATCCATTAGTGTCATCATTTTTATTAAGTGCAAGAATAGATAATATCTTATCATTAGGAGCTATTTCTAAGAAATTCATAATTCCCTTTCCCTTATTAGCTCTCAAACCTTCTGGAACATCGTAAGCTTTTGTTCTAAAAACCTTACCTGAATCGGTAAAAAAGAATAATGTATCGTGAGTATTAATGCTTAAGAAGTGGTCTATTTCATCCTCCTCTCTAGTTTTCATTCCAACGGTACCTACACCTCCCCTCTTTTGCTTTTTATACTCATCAGGATTCATTCTCTTGATGTATCCCCCTTTAGTTAGAGTAATAATAGATTCCTCTTCTGGGACTAAGTCTTCAATAGAGATTTCCCCTGCCTTTCCTGGAATAACAACAGTTCTCCTCTCGTCTCCATACTCTTTCTTAATCTCTAGTAATTCTTCCTTTAGAACTTCTCTTTGTTTTTCTTCGCTACTCAAAATCAATTCGTAACCTTTAATTGTTTTTAAAAGTTCTTTAAGCTCATCTTCTGTGTTCTTCTTTTCTAATTTTGCTAATTGATGTAATTTAATTTCAAGAATAGCATCAGCTTGTGGAATTGATAGTTTAAATTTTTTAACTAAATTATCTCTTGCCTCTTCTTTTGTTTTAGAAGATCTAATGGTATCAATAACCTCATCTATTCTATCAAGAGCAATAATTAAACCTTCTAAAATATGAGCTCTTTCTTTAGCTTTAGCAAGATTAAAGGTTGTCCTTCTAAGAAGAACTTCTATTCTATGCTTCAAGTATTCATCTAAAACCTCTTTAAGACTTAAAACTCTTGGCTCAATACCATTAACAAGAGCAATCATGTTTAAATGATATGTTTTTTGTAAATCAGAGAATTTGTATAAGAAATTAAGAACTTTCTTTGGGATAACTCCTCTATGAAGATCTATTACAATTCTTAATCCGTCTTTATCCGACTCATCAATAATATCTTTTATTCCTTCAACTCTCTTTGTTTGAACTAAATTAGCAAAAGTAGTAATTAAAATAGACTTATCCACCTGATAAGGAATTTCTGAAATTATTATTTGAGCTCCTCCTTTTTCTTTTTCGATAATATCAACTTTTCCCCTAGCCACAAAAGACCCTTTTCCTTGCAAGTAAGCTGATTGAATAGCTTGTTCATCAAAAATAATTCCTCTAGTAGGAAAATCTGGTCCTTTAATAAATTTAAATATTTCTACTGGTTCTGCTTCTTTATTATCGATTAAATAAATCAAAGCATCACAAACTTCATTTAAATTGTGTGGCGGAATGTTTGTCGCCATTCCAACGGCAATACCAGTAGCTCCGTTCAAAAGCAAGTTTGGCATTGGCGCAGGTAATACTTTTGGCTCTAGTCTAGTAGCATCGTAATTATCCATCATATCAACCGTATCTTTATCAATATCTCTAAGCATTTCTTCTCCAATCTTTTCTAATCTACATTCTGTATATCTTTGTGCTGCTGGTGGATCTCCATCAATAGAACCAAAATTTCCTTGACCTCTAATTAAAGGATATCTCAAAGAAAAAGTTTGAGCCATTCTAACCAAAGCTCCATAAACAGAAGAATCTCCGTGTGGATGATATTTTCCTAAAACATCTCCAGTAACCGCAGCTGATTTTCTAAATTTTGTATCATGCCTGGCTCCCATTCCATACATAGCAAAAAGAATCCTCCTTTGCACAGGCTTCATTCCGTCTCTTACATCAGGAAGTGCACGAGAAACAATAACAGACATAGCATAGTCAAGATAGCTTTCTTGCATCTCTTTTCCTATTTCTACAATCCTTACTTCTCCTATATTATTTATTTCTTCTGGTTTTTCTTCTTTCATAGTTCACTATTTTTTATTTAAAACAATAACTTCTGCTTTTTCAAGCTCTTCAAAATTCTTCTTCTGTGGTTTGTAAAAATCTACCGCCTCTTTTTCTGAAACTCCAACTCTCTTTAAGAATAATTCTGGATTATCGTAGTCCATTGGGATAACAACAGCTGGCTCTATTTGCTTAATCATTCTTGTCTTGTCATCTTCTCCGCCACCAATAAATAGAACATCTATCAATCCTAAATTAGATAATTGTTCTTCTGTGAGTTCATCAAGATCAATTCCACCCAAATGACAAAGTTTCATTCCTTCGGCTTTGATAATAAAAATAAGACCACCTTCTTTTAGTGGAATACCTCTGATATAAACATCTTTTACTTCATATTCCCCAGCGGCAGTAATAGTAAAGCCTTTTTTATACTCACTAGCATGAGTTAAGATTGAAATATCTATATCCTTCTTAGAAAAAATTTGCTCAATTGGATCGATAACAACAGAAACTGGCTCCTGAGTTTTTTCGTTAATAATAATTTCAAAACAAGTTTTACCGTACCAATATATTTTCATAAGCTTTAAAAATTAAATTAATTGGAGCGGGCGAGCAGAATCGAACTGCCGTTTCGACCTTGGCAAGGTCGCGTAATAGCCACTATACAACGCCCGCTAACATGTGCTGAAGCTCGGAATCGAACCGAGATGGCATGTTTTTCAGACATGTGCCGTGACCGACTTGGCTACTTCAGCTAATTTTTTTGGTGGACGCAGCAGGACTCGAACCTGCAACCTTCTGTGTGTAAAACAGATGCTCTAGCCAATTGAGCTATGCGTCCTTATGTTATGCTATGTGGGCGAAGGGAGACTTGAACTCCCACGGGATAACTCCCCTATGGCCCTCAACCATAGATGTCTACCGATTCCATCATCCGCCCTAAATATTCTTCTCTATTGCATTTTTAATTTTAATATATTTTCTTGTAAGAAATATATTTTCTTTATTATAATACATTTTAGAAAATAATTTAAGGGTGTCTTTTTTTGCAAATCTTAGACAATATTCTCTGTTCCCTTTGGTAAAAGAACCTTTACTATTAATTCTTTCATAAATTTCTTTCCTAATCCATTCCAAATGCTCTTTTGAAGCAGAGTGAAAAGAAAGATAAAACATAAAACTATTTTTCCATCTTTTATCAAAATAAGAATAAAAACTTCCATCGCCATCAAAATGTCCTCTCAAAAAATCATAAAAATATTTGCTTGGAATTAAAATTTTATTTATAGTTTTGGTTTTATTATTTTTAATACCAATACTATTCAAATATTTATAAAATTTTATATTGCCAAATTGTATTCTATAATAAATATTCTTTGTTTTGCCATCTGATTTTGTTGATATTTTGTTTTTAAGATTTAAAATATTCTTAAATTTTTGTATCAATTCTAAATCTTTCGATGTAAATTCAATGTGCCTACCATCCTTGGAAAGATATCCATCAGTAACGATTAAACCTATTAAATAAGCTGTTGCTGATGTAATTTCCACTTTATCTAGCTTTAAGCCTTGCCTTTCTTCCCTTTGCTTCTCTTAAATAATAAAGTTTTGCCCTTCTTGCTTTCAACTTCTTAACAATTTCTATCTTTTCAACTAATGGGGAATGAATAGGAAAAGTTTTTTCTACGCCAACTCCTGAAACCATCTTTCTTACAGTTATTGTAGCACCAATTTCCTTTCCATGCTTTGCGAATAAAACTTGTCCTTCAAAAGCTTGAACTCTTTCTTTGTTCTTATCTTTAATCTTTTGATAAACTTTAACCATATCCCCTGCTTTAAATTCAGGAATATCTTTCTTTAATTGAAATTTTTTAAAATCTACCTCACTTAAAACCACTTCGGGAGCTTCTTCTTTTGGAACTTCTTCAATTTTTACTTCTTCAGTAGTATCTTCTACCTTTTTAATTTCTTCTGCCATAAATCTTACTTTAATAATAATGTGTGGGCGTATCCTGACTCGAACAGGAGACCTTCACGATGTCAACGTGACACTCTAACCAACTGAGCTATACGCCCATAAAATAAGGAGCAATATAACTTTTTACTCGTTCAGTATATTGTATTTTTTAAAATAAGTCAATAAAAATAATGGTTAAGGTCATTTGGTGCGCGAGGTGGGACTCGAACCCACGACCTCAGGTTTATAAGACCTGCGCTCTTACCAGCTGAGCTACACGCGCTTAAGCCTTTAATAACTTCTCAAAAGCCTCTCTTTCCAGAGTCTCTTTCTCTATCAATTCTTTTGTAATTCTTTCTAAAACTTCTTTGTATTTAATTAAAATCTGCTTTGCCTTCTCTTCTGCTTCTATCATAATGTTTTTTACCTCTGCGTCAATTTTTAATGCAGTGTCTTCAGAATAATTTTTCTGATCAGCCCCTTCGTATCCTAAAAATATCTCTGTTTCTTTTTCACCAAAAACAGTTGGTCCTAAAGAAGACATTCCCAATTCTTTTACAATCTTTCTTGCTACGCGTGAAGCTCTCTTCAAATCATCTGAAGCTCCGGAACTTACCTCTCCAAAAATTAATTTTTCAGTTAAATATCCTCCCAAAAGAATAGAAATATCAGCCATAAAATCAGATTTTCTTTTAAATCCTCTTTCTTTATCAGGAACCTGTAATGTATACCCTGCTGCCATACCTCTACCAATAATAGAAATTTTTCTTACAGGCTCTCCGTTTGGAACAAACGAAGCAACTAAAGCATGACCAGCTTCATGATAAGCAGCAATTTTTTTATCCTCATCTGTAATAATTCTACTCTTTTTCTCTGGTCCCAAAAGAACCTTTTCAATAGATTCTAAAACGTTCTTTTGTAAGACTTTTTCTTCTCCTAATTTAGCAGTTAAAATAGCGGCTTCATTAACAACGTTTTCTAAATCAGCACCAGAAAAACCAGGAGTTCTTTCCGCCACTTCTCTTAAATTAACATCATCCGCAAGAGGTTTGTTTTTAGAGTGTATCTTAAGAATATCTTCTCTTTCTTGAATATCTGGAAGATTAACAACCACCTTTCTATCAAATCTACCTGGACGAAGTAAGGCTGGATCTAAAACATCAACTCTATTTGTTGCTCCGATAATAATAATTTTATCATTCTTTTCAAAACCATCCATCTCGGTTAAAAGTTGATTTAGGGTTTGCTCTCTCTCTTCGTTTCCTCCAGACATTGAAGGACCTCTTACCTTTCCAATACTATCTAACTCATCGATAAAAATTAAACATGGTTGTTGTTTTTTAGCTGCCTCAAAAAGACTTCTTACCCTTGAAGAACCAATTCCGACAAATAATTCAATAAAAGATGAACCTGAAACATAAAAGAAAGGAACATTACTTTCTCCAGCGATTGCTCTAGCTAAAAGTGTTTTTCCGCATCCAGCCGGACCAACCAAAAGGACTCCCTTTGGTATTTTTGCACCCATCTTTAGATATTTTTGTGGGTGTTTTAAGAAATCAACAATCTCGGAAAGTTCTTCTTTCTCTTCCTTAAGACCAGCAACATCGTTAAAAGTTACCTTTGTGTCATTATTTTTAGTAAACATTTTTGCCTTTGACTTCGCAAAATCAAAGCTTTGGGTCATTCCCCCCTTACCTTTTTTTAAAAAGAAGAAAAAGAATACTGCGATAAGCACAAAAGGAAGAACAACCATTAATAGAAAAGGCATAAGCCATTCTGAAGCATCTTCTTTGTAAACAAAACTTACCTCCTGAAGTTTTCCTTCATCAATATTAAAATATGATAGATTTTCTGTTAAAGTTATCCCCTCTTCTTTCTTAATCTTAAGCTTAGAATCGTCATTTAAATAAACAAGGACGTTATTTTGAGAAACCTCTACTTTAGATACTTCTCCAGCATTAATACGCTCGGCTAATTGAGGAACGGTTGCTTCTTCTATTTTTTCTTGATTAAAATAATCAAAACCTGTGACGCTTAGAAGAAGTCCTAGTGAACAAAATATAAAAATAACAAAAAATATATTTTTTAACAATCCTTTAAAAAAAAGGTTCTTTTTTTTCATGAGAAAATATATTAATTACTTGATAAGTTTTAGAGACATCCAATGTCTTTCAGGTTGAAAACTTAATATCTTAAATTCGTATTCTTTGTTCAATTCAAGATCTGTTTGCATTTTCTTCTCTGTTCCAAACTCTGAAACATGAATTAATCCTTGAATCTTAGAGTTATCGTTATCAA
>JAQVBN010000010.1 GCA_028690275.1 Minisyncoccota bacterium
AATATAGTTATAAAACATCATTTTCTTTTAAATAATAACAACAAATAATACTATCTGGTCCAAGATGACAACCAATTATTGGATTAATATCATCAATAAATAAAATTTTAGCATTAGGACACTCTACTGACAATTGATCTTTTAAATCTTCTGCCACCGGAAACATGTCAGCGTGTGTAATTGTAACAACCGCCTCTTTATTTTTTATCGCTCCTTCTAATTCCCTAACCACTGCTGCCGCCTTATCCTTTGCTTTAAACCTAATAGAAGCTACTTTAACTTTTCCTTTTTTAAGAACTAGAAGTGGTCTAATCCCAACTTTTTCTAATTTTCTAATTAAACTTGCACCAGTATGACTCAACCTTCCATTTCTTTCTATCCATTTAGGATCTCCTGGAAAACCAACAACTTTTACACTTTCCTTAAAAACTTCTAATTTAAAAACTGTTTCCTCTCTTTCAAAACCTTTTTCTATAAACTCTACTGCCTTTAAGGCAATAATCCCTTCGGCTCCATCAGCACTAAAAGAATCTACAATAGACACTTTGTTTTGTTTATCTTTAGGAAGAAATTTAATCGCTTGAGTGGCAGAATTAAAAGTTCCTGATATTCCTGTGCTCAAAACAATGCAAATAATCTCATCATGATTTTTAAAAGCTTCTTCAAAAGCTTCTTTAAAATCACCTACTGAAGGTTGGGATGTTTTTGGAGCAATATCAGATTTGGTCTCTCTCATTTTTTTAAACAATTCTTTTGTCTCTATACTTCCATTAATACCTTCTTCTGGCCAAAGAACTTTTAAATTGACAACGCCTATATTATTTTTTTCTATTATTTCTTGCGGAATTGCTGCCGCTGAATCGGTAATAATTTTTATTTTACTCATATATAAAATTTATTAATAATGATCCTGGACCAGCGTGAGCTCCTAAGACAACGTCAAGCATTTTAACATAGAGAACTTTAACATTTTTTAAAGTCTCTACTTTCTCTTTTAACTTTAAAGCTTCTATTTCGTTGTCTGCATGAACAATAACAACGCTGATTTTCCTTTTTGTTTTTTCAGTAAACTTCTTAAACTCTTCAAATATTGGCTCGGCTAGTTCTTTTACATTATTCCTTATAGTCATCGGCTTCAAAACGCCTCCTTTTTCTCTCATAACAATGCTAATATTAAAATCTTTCATTTTTTGGAGAACTACTTGGGTAATTTTAGGGAATCTTCCTCCTGCCTGAACCCAAATTGGCTTATCATACATAAAAATGATAAAAGTATCTTTGATTCTTCGATTAAAATTATCAATAATTTCCTTCAAACTTAAACCCCTAACAATATCTTCTTGAGCTTTAATTACTAAAAGCCCTTCGGCGGCTGAAGATTTTAAACTATCAAGAATATGAACTTTTGAAGCTTGAGCTCCTAAAAACTTAGTGGCTTGAATAGCAGAGTTGTAAGCTCCAGAAACTTTTGATGAAGTTGAAACATGAATAATTTCTTCAAAATCATTCAACTTTTCTTTGAACAATTTAACATAATCAGCAATTGATGGTTGAGACGTTTTAACAATACAATCAACTTTCTTTTTCTCTGCCATTCTCATTTTTTCAAACATATTTCCAGGAAAATCTTTCACTTTTTCTAAATCAACCTTAAAACTTACAATTCCTATATTGTACTTTTCGATTATTTTTTCAGGTAAATCTGCGGCGCTTTCAGTTGTTATTCCTAATTTTTTCATAACTTAATGTAAGAAATCATTAATCCTTTGTATCCCATTTTTAAACTCATTACTGGATCCGCTAAATTAGTAAAGGAAACAAGAACATTATATTGTTTTAATTGGTCTTTTAATTCCTTTGCCTTATTAATATTGTCATTATGAAGGATAACGGCTAAAGATTTTCTGTTTCTACTTAAATCTTTTTTAACCTTATTAACTATTTTATCAACACACTCGTCCTTTTTAACCGTTTCTTGAAGGTTAAATTTTTCATTTGCTTCAACTAAAACAAATTTGTTCTTCTCCATAATCTTCTTTATCTTTTCATAATTTTTCTCAGAAGAAACATATGGAGAATTAATAACACCAACATTATTAACTCTTAAGTCTTTGATTTCTTCTATTACTCCAGCCATATTCATTTGTTCATTGATCAAATCGATAGCTCTTAAAACAACAATTGCTTGTCCTGCCCCAATACTATGAGAATCTATAACCTCAACTTTGTCTTTGTCTCTTCCTAAAAGCTCTCTTCCTAAAATAGCAGAATCATAGGCATTAAAATAATCATTAGAAGAAGTAACACAAATTACTTGTTTGAAAGTTTTTAATTGTTTCTCAAAAGCTTCTTTAAAAAACTTTGGCTCTATTGGCTTTACTTCTGGAAGCTGTTTAAAGCCTTCTTCTTTTGCCGTTTTTAATTTTTCTGCCAAAGATTCTCCTTTAAGACTTTCTATTCCGTTCCAATCTATCTTATAAGGAATAGATTCTATTTGATAATGTTGAATATTCTTTTCATTTAATCCAGAAGCTTCATCAATAACAAGACCTATTAGATTCTTTGCCACTGATTCTTCTCCTACAACTTCCCTAGCCATATCTTCTATTCTCATTGTTTCCTCCTCTCCAAAAGTTCTAATAATATCTCTTACGATATATGGATCATCTGTATGAATATGTATTTTTGCCCTATTACCAACTAAAATAATATCTAAACAGTCTCCTAAAGCGTTAAGTTTTTCTCTCATTCCATCTTCACTTAAAGATACTTCTCTCATTAAAGCCACTACTTCATATCTATTAGTAAGTATTTGTATAAATCTCTTTGTTGTTGCTATTTTTTTCTTTGGTTTTTTAGAAAAAGGATTTTCATTTTCAACAAGAACATCATAATAGGTTTCTAAAATCATTAAAAATCCTAATCCTCCAGCATCAACTACCCCAGCCTTTTTAAGTAAAGGCATATTATTAGGAGTTTCTAAAAGAGCTTTATGGGCTTTTTTAAGAGCTTTTTCGAAATTATTAACAATATTCTTACTCTTTTTACTCTCTTCCTCCATTCCTTGAGCAAAAGCTTCCATAACATCTAAAATTGTTCCTTTTTTAGGATCTTGTACTGAGTCTTTTGCTCTTTCATATCCTTTTTGGAAAAGCAGAGAAAGTTCTGAAGCGCTTATATTAGAATCTTCCTTAATATCATCAAAGAAACCAACCATAAAACCAGTATAAATAATACCGGTGTTTCCTTGGGCTGCCATAAGAGCACCTTCAAGAACAGCTTCTCCTAAATCTTTAAAGCTTTGAAAAGACTTTTTAAAGATAGCTTCTTTAACTCCACGAAGAGTTCCGTTTAGATTACTCCCTGTGTCTTGGTCTGGTACCGGAAACACATTTATTTTATTAATTTCTTCTTTATCTCTTTCGATTCTTTCACAAGAAAAAAGAATCATCTTTTGCAGTTGTTTTTGCGTTAGTTCTTCCATAGTTATTTTTTCTTTTTTCCGATCTTCTTTAGATAATTCTTTACTAAATCTTGAGCTCCAAGCCCTACAGCTAAACCAAAAGCTAAAGCAAGAGCTGCCACTACTCCAATAAATAAAGTCATTATTAGATCGGGAACAATTTGAAGTTGATAAAGAATGGCAAGTGTCGCCAAAATCCAAGTAGCAGAACTTAAAATTTCAGAAAGATCTCCTGAATATTTTAAATCTTCACTCGGAAAAACAATCTTTTTGGAAAATTCAGCAATAAATACTGCTAAAATAAAAACAATAGAAGAAATAAAAATGTTAGGATAATACTCTACAATATTTAAGAAAAATTCTCCCAAAACACTCAAATTTAAAATCTCACTTGAAATCATACAAGCCACAAGAAGTAGATATACTTGCACTATAACGCCAAACACCCGAGAAGCATTCAACCTTGCGTTATATCTTTCAAAAAAATGATGCCATCCTAAGTTTTTTGTTGCTTGATTTAATCTAAGATTCTCAAGAAAATTTTGAGAAATTTCACCCATCTTTCGAGAAAAAATAATTCCTACGATAAGAACTATAGTTGCCCAAAATAAGTTTGAAACAATACTTGTTATAACCGTTAATTCCATAATTTAAAATTTACTTTTTACTTATTAATCTTAACTCACCATTTGGCATTATGCAAGCCTAAAATGTATCCAAGTCGATTAAAAACACTATGGATAATAAATGTTTGAATAAAGATTATTAACCAAATAGATAGATCTAAATGAATAAAACCTTGTAAAACAATAAAGGTTCCAAAAACATAATTTGTTTGATCGAAAGGAATGAAGGGGGCTCCTGGACGTAAGTTTAATTGTCTTTTAATAAAAGCAAAGATTAAATCTCCTAAAACTACACCTATCGAAAAGATTATCCCAAAAACAAAAGAATTCCATTTTAAATAATCAAAACCAATAATCTCATATAAATGAAAACTATTATTAAGCAAGAAAAATAAAGAAATTAAAAAAGTTCCTAAAATAATAATTCCTATCGCCCCTCTCCATGTTTTATGAGAACCAAAAATCTCTCTATTTCTAAACACTTTATTGTTATCAATTGGAATAGCCAATCCTTCCAATACTTTAAGTTTGTTTAATAAAGGAGGAACGGCATTAGCAAGATAGGCTGGAGCAAAAAAATATATTGTTGCTAAAAGAACATTAATCATAATTTTAATTCTTTTTGATTATATAATCGATAAACATTCTCTCTATGAGTCCAAAGAATTATTAAGAAAAATGCCACACCTAAAAAGAAATAATCTAAAGAATGTGTATGAAACCAAAAAAGAAAAGGCACAAAAAATGCCAAAACTAAATTAACCAAGCTCATAATTTTTGTTGTTTTAAGTAAAACAATCCATAAAGCAATTAATGAAACAAAGACAATTGGTCCCAAAAAAACAAAAAGAGCAGGAACGAAGGTTGCCACCCCTTTTCCTCCTTTAAACTTAAGCCATATAGGGAAAATATGTCCTAAAACAGGAATAATAGCAATAATAGCAATTTGCCATTCTAGTGTTAAAAAAGTAAAAGCTAAATAAATAGGTAAAGCCGCTTTAAGTGCGTCTAAAAGAGCAACTACAATCGCCCATTTCAAACCCAAAGCTCTTGAAACATTTGTAGCTCCCGTACTTCCGCTTCCTATTTTTTGAATATCTATCTTATGAAGTTTTGCTGCTAAATATCCAAAAGGTATAGAACCTAATAAATATGACAACAAAACTAGTAAATAAAAAGTCATTAAATATTATATATCATTTTTAAAGATTATTTTCAATAATAAATATTTTTATTAAATAAAACTTATTATTGTTATTATTAAGGCGGTGGAAAAGTGGAAAAGTGGTTTTAATCTTTATTTTTAAAGAAATTGATGGTGTATAAAATAGTGATAAATTGATCTTTTAAAAGAGGATAAAAAATGGAAAATAGTTGAAATCTTTTTCTTCGCATTTTTACAACTTTTTATCCAATAGGCTGTAAGTATTTTTTACACATCTTTTAAACAGTTAATTTTCAGTATTCTTTTTGGAGATGAAGATAAATTTTACCAATTCTATCCCAATAACACTTAATAATGAAACAGAGATAGCAACGGCCCAAGCGAAAGCATCCAAAGGAATTGTTTTTAAGAAAGATTGTATTATTGGAGAATAAACAGCGAATAAGCATAAAGTAAGAACAAAAAGACAAGCAAAGTTTAATTGAGGGTTAGAAAATATGTTTATTTTCCATAAGTTCTTTCGTAAGTTCTTAAAACAAAAGATTACAAAAATGGTATCAATAGACATAATAGCAAAAATAGTGGTTCTGATATAATCCAAATCAAAGCCTTTTACAAAATATAAGAAATAGAAAGCGATTAAAAGGAAAAATTCGTCAATTATTCCTACGGTGAAGATAAGAAATTTCATTTCTTTGGTCATTAAATCTTTTGTTTGGGTTGGCTTTCTTTCCATAACATTGTTTTCTTTTGGTTCAAAAGCAAAAGCCATTCCTGGGAAAGTATCTTCTATAAGATTATTCCAAAGAAGTTGAACAGCTAATATTGGTAGTGGCCAACCAAAAATAATGGTTGAAAAACCAATTAAAATAATAGAAGAAAAAGAGTCAGCCAAAGAATAAGAAAGAGATTTTCTTAAATTATCAAGAGCTATTCTTCCCTCTTCTACTGTTTTAACGATAGTTCCGAAATCATCATTTAACAATATTAGATCAGAAGCTTCTTTTGCAACATCGGTTCCAGAACCTAAAGCAATTCCAATATCTGCCTGCTTAATAGCAGGAGCATCGTTAATTCCATCTCCTGTCATGGCAATAATTTTTCCTTTTTTCTGCCAAAGATCAACAATTCTTAATTTATGTCTTGGCTCTACTCGAGCAAAAACATTAATCTTAGGAAGTCTTTTTGTTAGCTCCGCATCACTTAAAGAGTCTAATTCTTTTCCATCAATAATATTTTCTGGAGCCACTTCTAACCCTATTTGTTCTGCTATCGTTTTTGCTGTTAAAAGGTGATCTCCGGTAGCAAGAATGGTTTGGATGCCAGCTTTTTTACAAGTTTCTATTGCATCTTTTGCATCACTTCTTAAAGGATCTATGAAAGAGAGAAGTCCAATAAAAGTAAAACCATTTGCTATTTTATTTAAGTCTTTTGATGTTTTTTTAATTTCTTTATATCCTACCCCCACAACACGAAGTCCTTTTTCGGCCAATCTTTCAATTTCTTTTTCCCACAAAGAAGCATTTTTAGATTTTTTTATCAATCTTTCTGGGGCTCCAGAAATATATAAAAATCTTTTGTCCCCTTCTTTCCTTAAAGAAAGTGAATATTTATTTTCAGAATTAAAAGGTATTTTATTAATCTCTTCTATTTCTAAAAGTTCTTTTAACTTCAAATTATTGCTAGTTGCAGCTTCGAAAAAGGCAATTCCAGTTGGAGATCCAATAATATTATTATTTTCATCTAAATAAGCGTCACTACACAAAACACCTGTTTTTAAGGCTAGTTCTCCATGTTCAGAAATTACATTATTTAACTTCATCTTTCCTTCGGTTAAAGTTTTTGTTTTGTCAAAGCAAATAATTTGAGCAGAACTTAAAGTTTCAACAGAGGATAGTTTTCTGATCAAGCCTTGTTTCCTTAATATTTTTTCAGCCCCAAAAGCAAGGATAATAGTCATTACTATCGGAAAAGATTCTGGTATTGCTCCAACAGCAATTGCCACAGAAGTTTCAAACATATTAATCCATTCTAGATCTCTTAAAAAAGTTCCAGATATAAAAATGATAAAAGTAATAATTAAAATAAAAATACTTAGTATTTTTGAAAATTTTAATACTTTCTTTTGGAGAGGAGTTTTTGGTTCCTTGATTGATTCAATAAGAGTGGCTAATTTTCCAGCCTCTGTTCTAATCCCTGTTGATACAACAACAGCAGTTCCTGTTCCATTTTCAACCAAACTACCCATATAAACCATATTGTTTCTATCCACCAAAACGGTTTCTTTTGGTAGAATCTCTGGATTTTTTTCTTTAGCCAACCATTCCCCCGTCATAATAGATTCAGAAACTCTTAGTTCGTTTGATTGGATTAATCTAGCGTCAGCTGGTATTTTTTTACCAGCTTTTAGATAAATGATATCACCTGGAACAAGATCAGTTTCGTTAATTTCTTTTTTAATGCCATCTCGGATAACGGTTGTTGTGGTTTTTAAGGTATTTTTTAATTTTTCAAGAATATTAGAGATCTTTTTTTCTTCCCAAAAACCAAAACAAGCGTTAATGATGATAGCTAAAAAAATAACAACAGCATCTGTATAACTAGCAAGAAATAGGGTTACAATTCCAGCAAAAATTAAAATATACATAAGAGGGTTTTGGAATTGGTTGAAAAATATTTTTAAGTAAGAATTATTTTTATTTTTTTCTAAAACATTCTTCCCAAAACTAACCTCTCTTTGGGCAGCTTCTTTCTTACTTAGTCCCCTTACTTCATCACTATTAAATATTTTTGTAACAGTTTCTGATGATATATTATAATATAATGGTTCCATGTTTTTGTCCGCGTTTAATTATGTCCGCGTTTAGTAATTATTGTTAATTTTTGTCCGCGTTTCAACCTTGCCGGGTTTGTCCGCGTTTGTCCACATTTGTCCGCGTTTGTCCACTTATTTGTCCACATTTAGCTATTTTTATCCCTGTTTGATTATATTAAACCCGGCAAAGTTTTTAGTTTCATGTCCGCGTTTGTCCGCAATTAAAACTTTGTCCGCATTTGAATTTGTCCGCATTCATGTCCGCGTTTGTCCGCATTATAACATATAATTAAAAAACAGGAAACAATTTAATGCCCCTGTTTTTTAATGGGAATGTTCTTGTGAGAACATTATACCAGCCAGTACTTCTCCTTCGTCATATTATCTTCTTTTGTGATAATACTGTTGACCTCTTTTTTAGATTCTGCTGCCAATGATTCTAGTTCTTCATCTACGATGGATCCCAGTATCAAAGTTCTTTCTTTTAAATATTTTTTATTATTTTTTTCAGGACTTTCTAATATTTCTGCAAGTAATATATCTAATATTAATCCAATTTTTTTAGATGGATTAATATCTAAAAGATTCATTATTTCGCTCCCGTCAATTTTGATCATTTTAACAGAAATAGGATCTTTTGAAACTTTTTCTATTAAATATTTTAAATGTCTTAATTTGTAAGGTTCTGCTTTAGGGCAACCTGATCCAATACGATCGCACATTCTTAATTTAATCAAATCATTCATATTTTCTAGCCCAACATTTTTAACAAGACGTCTAATTGAAGACTCAGTTACCTCTTCTACATTGTAGTAAAAAAGATGATATCTTACAAGATTGACAATCTTATCAATATCTTTTTTAGAAAATTTTAAACGATTTAATATTTTTTTTGTTATTTGAGCTCCAATTATCTCATGGTTATAAAAGGTAGCATTCTCCCCTTTTCCTCTTTTTGTTTCCGGCTTAGCGATATCATGAAGAAGAGCTGCTATTCTTATATGTAGGTTGTAGTCTTTTTTTACAGCAAAGCTAAGAGACTCAAGATTATGGGTAAAAACATCATACATGTGATGTTTGTTTTGCATGCAATCATAACCCAACTCTAGTTCTGGGATAATATAATGTAACAATCCAGTTTCTTTTAAAAGCAAAATACCTTTTTTAGCATAAGGAGAAGAAATTATCTTAACAAATTCATCTCTTATTCTTTCGTTAGAAACCTTAGAAAGCCAGTCTTTGTTTTTAACAATACTATTAAAAGTATTTTTTTCAATAATCCATTCCTCTCCTAGCACCGTAGCAAATCTTATTGCTCGAAGCATTCTTAAAGCATCTTCAGAAAATCTTTCGTCAGGATCTCCTACGGTTTTTATGATTTTATCCTTTAAATCTTTTTTTCCATTAAATAAATCAACTATTTCTGGGGTTCCACGTAGACCATTCATGGCCATTGCATTGATTGTAAAATCTCTTCTTTTTAAATCTTCTTTTAGGTTTTCAGTCCAGTTAACGTTTTCTGGGTGTCTTTTGTCATTATAATCCCCTTCTATTCTATAAGTAGTAATTTCGATTGAAGTGTTATCGACAAAAACAACAACTGTTCCAAAAGAATTTTCATAAAGAGTTTTAATTTTTTCTTCATTGAATACCTTAATCATATCTTCGGGTTTTGCATTAGTAGCGATATCCCAATCTTTTGGTATTTTATTTAAAGAAAAATCTCTCACACATCCACCCACCAAAAATGCTTCAAAATTATTTTTTTCTAAGACCTCGATAGCGGTTAAAATATTTTTTGGAATTTGTATTTTATTCATCCTTTTAATAGTATCGTAAAACGGTTAAGTTTTCAATACGTGTGCTTGAAAAGTTCCTATTTCTATGCTAATTTAAAGCAAATATGTTTTTATACGAAACAATACAAACAATTTTCTTTCTGATCATAGGGATGATTGTTTTTTTTATTTTGAGTTTTCTTTTTTTTAACGTTGGAAAATCAGTTCGAAATATGAATAAAAAACTTCATTCGATTATATATTCAACAATGTTTTTAACTTTTATACTAGCTCTTTTTTTGCTTGGTATACATTGGTATGTTTTTCTTATTCCTCTTGTTGTGGGTTGGTGGGTTTACAATTTATTCTAGTTGACAAAAACAATAAAATCTGCTATATAATAGTTGATAGATGTCGGGACTTGTCTCCGACATTTTTATTAAATAATAAGTAAAAAATAATTTATGGATTTTAAGGCATTTACATCAGCAATAACCCAAATTTCAGAAGAAAAGGGAATAATGCACGATAAAGTTTTAGAGATAATTGAACAAGCTTTAGCTTCTGCTTACAAAAAAGAATACGGTGAAAAAGGGCAGGTTGTTAAGGCAGTTTTAGATTTAGAAACTGGAAAAACAGATTTTTTTAGAGTTCTTCTTGTGGTAGATCATACTTTAGTATATATGGACGAAGATCAAGTCGTTGAATTTGGTTTAACTCCTGCTCAGACTAAGAAATATCTAAAAACAGAGGAAGAGGAAGAAGACGTTGAAGGAAAGAGAGTTAAATTTAACTTAGAAAAACACATTTTGTTTAACGAAGCAAAAAAAGACAACCCTGAAATAAAAGTAGGCGACGAAATAACCACTCTTTTAGAGCAAAAAGAGGATTTTGGTAGAATTGCTGCTCAAACTGCTAAACAAGTTATCTTACAGAAAATAAGGGAAGCAGAAAAGGAAAATATTATTAGTGAATTTAAAGATAGGGAAGGAGATATTGTTTCTGGAATTATTCAAAGAATTGATGGTAGAAATATCTATTTTGATCTTGGTAGAGGAATTGGAGTTCTTCCACGTGAAGAGCAAGTAAGGGGAGAGTTTTATAAAGAAGGACAAAGATTAAAATTATATTTATTAAAAGTAGAGCTCACAACAAGAGGCCCAAACGTTATTTTGTCTCGAGCTTATCCTAAGTTTATTTCTAAATTGTTTGAATTAGAAGTTCCTGAAATTAATGGGGGACAAATAGAAATTAAGGCTATTGCTAGAGAGGCAGGATATAGGACAAAGATTGCTGTTGAATCTAAGGCGGAAGGAGTAGATGCTATCGGAGCAATGGTTGGAC
>JAQVBN010000011.1 GCA_028690275.1 Minisyncoccota bacterium
GTTTCTTCTTTGAACATTTTCAATTAAAGCTATTTCTAATTTTTCCTGAACCGAAGGGTCTCTAATAATTACCGGAACTTTATCGAAATTAATTTTTTGACAAGCTCTTAATCGTCTCTCTCCAGCGATAAGTTCGTATTCTATTTTAATTCCATTTTCAGTCTGTTTTTCTATTTTAGTTACAACAAGAGGTTGAAGAACTCCATACTTTTTAATTGATTCTGATAAACTATTAATTTCCTCTTCGTTAAAAATAGACCTTGGCTGATAAGGATTTTGTTTTATTTTACTTGTTTCGATCCAAAAAATACTTTCCTTTGTGGATGGAGTATCATCAAAACTTTCTCTTCCTTTTTTTGGTATTAAAGATTCTAAACCTCTACTCATAATTTTTTAATAAATTCTTCTGCAAGCTCTCTAAAAGCACTAACTGCTTTTGAATTGGGAGCATGCCTTAACACTGTTCTTCCGTATTTTGGAGATTCCGCAAGAGCGGTTGCTCTTGGAATCACCGCATCAAAAACATAGTCTTGAAAATTTCTTCGTAATTCTTTTTCAACATCTCTACTTACTTTATTCCTTCTCGCATACATTGTTATCACTGCCCCTACCACGTTAAGATTTCTTTCTAAGTTTTCATTAATCAATTTTATATTAGATAAAAGCTGTCCTAATCCTTCAATAGCTAAATATTCTGCCTGGACAGGAATTAAAACATCGTCAGCAGCAACAAGCGCATTTAAAGTTGGAAGTCCAAGTGATGGAGGACAATCGATAAAAACTAAATCATAATTATTCTTAACAGAATCAATCACCTTTTTGAGCCTATACTCTCTATCTTTCATATTAACTAAATCAATCGATGCTCCGGCAAGGTCATGAGACGTTGGCAAAACATCATAACCTAAAAAAACCGTTCTCTTAATCGCTTCTTGTGGATGAACCTCTCCTAAAATAGCTTCATATACTGATTTTTTAAGAGAATTCGGATCTATTCCAAGAGAAAAAGTTGCATTTGCTTGAGGATCAAAATCTACTAAAAGAACACGCTTTCCATAAGCAGTTAAAAATACTGGTAAGTTTACGGCTACCGAAGTTTTTCCAACGCCACCTTTTTGATTTGCAACTGCAATTACTCTTGTCATCATTAATACTATATCACAAAAATTAAAAAGTTTACAATATATAAAAAAACCATATCCAAAAGATATGATTTTAATTTAATTATACAAACTACAGAATATCTCTTTCTACTTTTTCTTGAGGGTTGGTTGTTTTATCGTTCCATATTTTTCTTCCAGGATAAACAATTGTACCAATCCCCGTCTTTACATTATCCCCAATAATAGTTCCCAATTTCTTTCTTTTTGTATCAACCAAAATTCCATTAACCGAACTTTTAACAGTTCCTTCGTCGTGTCTCAAATTAGCTGTGATAAAACCAGCTCCTAAATTTACATTAGATCCAATTATTGAATCTCCAAGATAAGAAAGATGATTAATGTTTGTATGAGAACCAATAATACAATTTTTGATTTCAACCGAAGCACCAATAGAACAATTATCATCAATAACGGTATAGGGTCTTAAATAAGCATTAGGTCCAATCTTGCAATTATTTCCAATATAAACAGGTCCTTCAATATAAGTTCCACTTTTAATTATTGTATTTTCTCCAACATATAAATTGTTTTTAACAGTCACCCCTTTTTCTATTTTTCCAGAATTTTTAAATTTGAAACTTTCAAATAAAAATTTAGTCATATTGAATAAATCCCAAGGATATGAAGCAGGTATCCAACATTTAGCTTCTATGTAATTTAAATTATTTAAATCAATTAATTTCTTTACATAATCCGTAATCTCATACTCTCCTCTTTCCGATTTTTCTATTGATTCGTTAAAAATAGATTTTGGAAAACAATAAAGACCAATATTCGCTAAATCACTTTGAGGATTTTGAGGTTTTTCTTCAATGCTAACAACCTTATCATCTTTGATGGTTAAAATTCCAAAGCTACTTGGATTTAAAACTTTTTTAACCGCTATTGAAGGACACTTATTAACTAATTTTTTAATATCTTCGTGGTGATATAAATCATCTCCATTCATAATAACAACCTTTTCATCGTTAATTTGAGAAATAGCTAATTTGGCAGAATTTCCAGTTCCTATTATTTCGTCATCGATAATATAATTTATTTTTATCCCTTCATATTTATCACCCAAAGTTTCTTTTATCCTATCCCCTAAATATCCAATAACAATAAAAACTTCGTCCACAATTCCTTTGAGGTTTTTAAGATTATATTCTAAAATAGATTTTCCAAGTAATTTTGTAAGAGGTTTCGGAGTTGTTTTTGATAAAGGCAAAAATCTAACTCCCGCCCCAGATGCTAAGATAATAGCTTTCATATTAATTTCATTAATTGATTAACAAGTTTTTTAGAATTATGAATTGATTGTAAATCCATCCCTATATGCTTTGAATCATTATACTGGCTAAATCCAACTAAATCAATTCCTTTAGTATTATTAAAGATAGTATAATCTATTTTTTTACCTAAATATTTTTCTATTTCTTTCTCAAAATCATCTACCATAAAATCATTTGTCTCTCCTTTTTTATTTTTAGAATTACAAATATAAATAATCTTCGCTTTGCTTTTTTGAATTGCTTCTGAAATTCCAAAAACAAGTAAGATTTGAATAAGCGAAGAATACAAGTCGCCCGGACCAATAATTACATAGTCTGCTTCTTCTAATTTTTCTGTTGCTTTTTTAAAAGCATGAACTTCTTTATTTAGAAATACTTTTTTAATTTGTGAATCATGTTTGGGAAGATCTATATTAGTCTCTCCTTTTATTATTTCTCCATCCTCAAGTTCGGCACACAAATCAGCAGTCTCTAGAGTTGCTGGAAAAACATTAAATTTTGTTTTAAAAAAATTATTAAGAAAAAGAACTGGATTTTTTTCTTTTATTAAAATAGAAGCAATGACTAGGTTCCCAAGATTGTGTCCCTTCAAATCTCCTTCCTCAAATCTATAATTAAAAACTTCTTTAATCTCATCTTCTAGTAAAGATAATTGAAGTAAAGATCTTCTTAAATCTCCTACGGCAATAATATCAAAATCGTCTCTTAGTTTTCCAGAAGATCCTCCAGAATCAAGAACGGCAGAAATAACAGAAAGATCAATATCTTCATTTTTTAATTCTTTCAAAACTACGCTAGGCATAGCATTACCACCGCCAAGACAAACTACCTTCTTCATATAAGCTCTTTTAAAATATCTTCAACTGTTTCTTCTTTTTTATTTGTCAAAACTCTTTCGTAAAAAGGTAATTTAGAAACTTCATAAAAAACTCCAAGAGGAACCTTTTCTCCGTTCTCTTCGTAATTCCATTCTCTTATTTTCTTTAAAGCTTCTTCCCTTGAGTCTAAATTAGCATCATCTAAAACATATGTTTTGTTATTGTAGAATTCAGTAGTGTTGAAAAAAGAAACGCATGGCTCTAAAACTTCCACGATAGAAAATCCTTTATGAGCAATGGCTCTTTTCAAAGTTTCTTCTAAATGTTTTATATTTCCACTATAACTTCTCGAAATAAAAGTAGCGTTTGATGCAAGTAAAAGTTCAAGTGGATTGATAGGACTTTCAGGGGCTCCGGTTGGAGTTGATTTTCCTTTAAATCCTTCTACTGAAACTGCTGTAAATTGTCCTGTTGTCAAAGCAAATAATCTATTGTTATGTAAAACAACCGTAATATCAGAATTTCTTTTTGCCGCATGAATTAAATGACTAATCCCTTCGTCTAAAGAATCTCCATCTCCAGTAAAAGCAATAACTTTCAAATCAGGGTTAGCTAGTTTAATTCCTTCGGCCGCTGGAAGAGCTCTTCCGTGTAAAGAATAAAAAGAATTAACATTAATATAATCTACTATTTTTGCATGACATCCAATTCCTGAAACAATAGCAATATTATTAGGGTCTTCATCCTTAATTGCATTTTTAAAAGCAACTAAAATTCCAAAATTACCACAACCAGGACACCATGTATTTTTGTAATTTGTATCTAATTTATTCATAGTATTTCTTTTAATAAATCTTCTATTTCTCCTTTTTGAATTACCCTTGAAGAATATTTTAAAATTAATTCCTCTGCCTCAATTCCATTTTTTGCCAAAAGAGAAGCTAATTGACCTAAGGCATTTTGTTCAACACAAACAATAAGAGAGGCATCTCCTACTGCTTCGGTTACTTGAATAACAGGGAAAGGTTCTAAAACAACAATTTGGACAACTTTTAAATCAAACTTTTCGGCCGCTTCAATAGCTGGACCCGTACTTGAACCAAAAGTAATTAAAACGTTTTTAGAATCCTTGTTTCCAAAAATTTTGATCGCATCTTCCATATTATCAACTTCTTCTTGCATTGCCTCAAACTTTCTTAATCTCTTTTCTTGCATCGCTGTAATTTCTTCTTCAGACTCTTCCGCAGTTAAACCATTTTGATCGTGCTCATAACTAGTAGTTTTAACCACAACGCCATTTCCTGGAAAAGCTAAAGGAGAAATACCATTTTCCGTAATCTCATATCTTCTATATTCTCCTTCTTGGTTCCATAAAGAATTATTCTCTTGTTCTATTTTAGAATTAATATCTAAATTAAAAGTGCTTTCCGAAATTTCCTTATCTATTAAAACTACAGCTGGGGTTTGATATTTCCAAGCAAGATTTAAAATTCTTCCACCCCATTCATAGCACTCATCTGCATTGCTTGGAGCAACTGTAAACTTAACCAAATCTCCATGGCCTGCATTCAAAACAAAATTTAAATCTGATTGCCCTGAGTATGTTGGCACCCCAGTTGCTGGACCAGTTCTTTGACTATTAACAATTACAACAGGTATTTCTGCCATAACTCCGAAACTAAGTCCTTCTGTCATTAAAGCAAATCCTCCGCCAGAAGTTCCAATCATAGTTCTTTTTCCAGCATAAGCAGAACCTAGCGCAGCAATAATAACCGCTATCTCGTTTTCGAGTTGAATCGTTTCTACTCCTAATTTGCGTCCTGCTAAAAAATGTAAGATTGAAGTAGCTGGAGTCATTGGATATGCATAATACATATCAAGACCAGCTTCAACAGATCCCAAAGCTAAAGCTTCATTTCCTGTAATCAAAGGAAGTATTTTATTTTCTAATTTTTCAATTTTTGTTTTTTCTATCACTTCCACATAAACTCTTTCTGCTATTTTTAAATTAATATCCAAACCTTTTTTAAACTCTTTTTGAAAAACATTTTTTAATAACTCAAAGTCAACTCCAATTGTTTTTGCAAAAGCAGAAATCATAACTGTATTTGCCATTATCGAAGAACCACCTTCCTCTTTAGCAATAGTTTCACTTTTAATTCCTAAACCTTTTTTAAACTCTATTCTATCCGCATTAAAAAGAACTGTTCCCGAGTCTTTCAAAGAATCTAAATGCTTATCTATTGTTTCTTTATCTAAAGCAATAATATAATCTAATTCTTCGCTTTGACCTTCGACTTTCTTGTCAGAAACTCTAATTTTAGAAAAAGAATGTCCACCTCTTATTAAAGATTGATAATCATCGTAAATAAAAATTCTATAGCCTAAACTATTTAAAATTTTTGCAATGACAAGTCCAGCTTTCCTAGAACCTTGACCTGCCTGTCCTCCTACTAAAATCGTAAAATCTTTCATTTTTTTAATATTACTTATCTTACTTTTATTGTAATAGAATAAACTAAAAAAGCAACCATGTGCTTTTTAGTCTTTTCCATGTTCTACATAATTTCCATCCATTTTTTTGTAAAGCATTTTTTTTAAATTTACCCACCAATCTGTGAATCTAGTTTCCTTCATTTCTTTAATCATTTCTTTTGCTGAATCAGTTTCTAATGCTTTTTCAACATTTAATATCCAATCAATAGCAAGAGTATTTCCTAAATCATAATGTTCTTTTGCCGAAAAAGCAGACTCTAACCAATCAGCATCTTTAGCAATTATCCCTTCTTTTGTATTTCTATTCTCAAACTCGCTATAATATTCCAAAAGTGTCTTTGCCATATTTTCTGGCAACCTCTCTGTTTGTTCTACAAAAGCTGTTTGTTCTGCCTCCTTACTATCAATATATCTTGAAGCTACTTTATGCAAATCTCCAATTCTAACTTCTCCATTATCATGGAAAATTAAAATACTAGCCACTCTTTCGGGACTAATATCGGTTCCATGTTTTTCATTTTCAAGCACAGTTAAAATATATCCAATCTGAGCTGCTCTTAAAGCATGCTCAGCAACAGAACCTAGGTTATCAACTCCGATTAATTTAAATCCGTTGTGTTTTTCTCTTTTTAAAACGCCTATTTCAAAAATGTAATTTACTATATTTTTCATATTATTTTAATCCCAACTTTGTCTTCCATCCCCATTTATATTAATTGAGGGACCTAAAAATTTTGGCAAAGAATTAAAGTTAACATCAAAGAAAGCTTTAAGTCTTGCAAAAAATTCTCTAAAATTATTTTTTACCTCATCAATATATTTATGTAAATCAGCACTAAAACCTTGAGCTTCTACTCCTAAATTAGAAGCTATGTATAAGGCTCTACCTAAATGAAAATTTTGAGAAACAATTATTAATTTTTGTATTCCGAAAATTTCTTTGGCCCTATAGACACTATCATAAGTATCAAATCCAGCGTGATCTAAAAAAATATCTTCTTCTAAAACTCCATTTTCTAACAAATATTCTTTTGCCGTATTTACTTCATCATAATTTAAAGAACCATGATCCCCACTCGCCAAAATCTTTTCTATTTTTTGATTATTATATAATATCAATACTGCATCAAGCCTATCTTTATAAATATCGCTTAAATGTTTTCCGTAAACACTTGCCCCCAAAACTAATCCCGCCTCTGCATCACTTATCTCATCTAAATCTTTTATATCTTTAGAATAGTCTAATATCAATATATTAATTCCTAAAAAAATTAAAAAGAAAATTGTTACAAAATAAATTAAATATTTCATTATTCGACAGTTACACTTTTCGCTAAGTTTCTAGGTTTATCTATGTCTCTATTAAGGGAAAGTGCTAGGTAGTAAGCAAATAAATGAAGAGGTATCGTTGTTAATATAGGGAACAAACACTCTAAAGTTTTTGGGATATAAATCACATCGTCAGCAATTTCTTTTACTTTTTCGTCCCCGATATTAGCAATCGCAATAATCTTTCCGTTCCTAGCTTTTACCTCTTCCATATTAGAAAGCATTTTATCGTAAACAGAATCTTGAGGACAAATTGCTATTGTAGGACAATTCTCATCAATTAAAGCAAGAGGTCCATGCTTTAATTCTCCCCCAGGAGTTCCCTCAGCGTGGACATAAGAAATTTCTTTTAGTTTTAAAGCTCCTTCCAAAGCAATTGGATAATTGAATTTTCTTCCGATAAACCAAAAATCTTTATATTGAGAATATTTCTTAGCAATTTCTTCTATTTTAGAACAATCTCCTAAAATAGAATCTGCCTTTTTAGAAAGATTTTTTAATTCCAAAATAATTTCTTTGGCTTTTTCTGAATTTAAGTTTCTTTGTCTTCCTAAAAAGATAGAAATCATTGTAAGCACGGTTAATTGTCCAATAAACGCTTTGGTTGAAGCAACAGCGACTTCTCTTCCACATCTAGTATAAACACCACCTTCCGTTTCTTTTGTTTGAGTAGAACCAATCACATTGGTTACTCCTAAAGTTAAAACCCCGAACTCTTTCATTTTTTTAAGACTAGCTAAATTATCAGCTGTTTCTCCTGACTGAGAAACAAAAATAGCTGCTTGATTAGAATCAAGCCTAACATTTCTATAACGAATTTCTGAACCCATTTGAGCTTCGGCATCTATTCCTGCAATTTCTTCCATTAAATACTCTCCTGTTTTTGCTGCATAATAACCAGTACCACACCCAACTAAATGAATTTTATTAGCTTTCTTTAATCTCTCTTTAGACGTCTCGAGCCCACCTAATTTAACATCGTCTTCAAGCAATCTTCCTTGGATAGCACTATCAATCACCTTAGATTCTTCCATAATTTCTTTAAGCATAAAATGTTCATAATCCCCTTTGCTAACAGAATCATTTTCCCAATCTATAGTCTCAATTTTCTTTTCTTTTGAAATAATGTAACTATCTTTTCTCAAAACAGCCATTTCATTATCGTCTAAAGTAATAATCTGTTTAGTATAATCTATAACTGCCGAAGAATCCGAAGCAATAATATGTCCATCGGCACAAATTCCAATAATAATAGGAGATGATAATTTAGCAATAACTATTTTCCCTTCATCTTTAGGAGAAACAACAGCGATTCCATAACTTCCAACAATCCTTTTTAAAGCTTTTCTAACAGCATCTTCTAAATTGCCATTAAACTCATCTGAAATTAAATGAGCAATAACTTCCGTGTCAGTATCTGAGTTGAATTGATGTCCTTTGCCAGTTAGTTCTTCTTTAAGATCTTTATAGTTTTCAATTATTCCATTATGTACCACATAAAAACCATTATACTCTTGAGGATGAGCATTTTTCTCGCAAACAGAACCGGTAGTTGCCCAACGAGAGTGTCCAATTCCAATAAATCCTTTGTCTTCACTCTCACTATTTTCTTCTGAAATTCGTCCAACCTTTCTTTTTAAAAAAACATTGTTATTATTCAAAACACAAATACCATAAGAATCATATCCTCTATATTCTAATTTTTTAAGCCCATTAACAATAATTGGATAGGCTTGTTTTTCACCGATATAACCAATAATGCCACACATAAAATTAAATAACTATATTTATTAATTTAGGAGGAATAAAAATTACTTTTCTAATTTCTTTTTCCTTAATCCAATTCTGAACCTTTTGACTATTAAAAGCAATCTCCTTTAGTTCTTCTTCTGAAAGATTTGCACTTACCTGAACCCTTTCTCTTACTTTTCCATTCACTTGAACTACTAATTCGATATTCTCTTTAATAGTTAAATCTTCATTGAAAGTAGGCCATGCCTCAAAACTTATATAATTTTCGTGACCTAAAATATTCCATAGTTCTTCTACTAAGTGCGGTGCAAAAGGATAGAATATTTTAAGAATATTCTCGATTGTTTTCAAAGAAATCTCTTCTTTTCTTTTTTCGGAAAAATTAAGAAATTCCATAAAAGCAGCGATAGAAGTATTGAATTTCATTTCTTCTAAATCTTCTCCTACTTTTTTAATTAAAATATTTTCCTCTCTTAAAATATCTTTTGATGACTCTCCTTTATTATCCTTACAAGAGATACAAAGATCCCAGAATCTATTCAAGAACCTAGAAACTCCATTTACTCCTTTCATATTCCAAGCAATAGCATCAAAAAATGGTCCCATAAACATTTCGTACACTCTTAAGGTATCTACTCCATATTCATTAATAATATCTTCCGAAGACACAGTATTACCTTTAGACTTACTCATCTTCTGACCATCTTCAGCTAAAATTAATCCTACATTTCTTAATTTATAAAAAGGTTCTTTTTCTGAGACAACATTAATATCATATAAAAATTTGTGCCAAAAACGAGCATATAAAAGATGAAGTACGGCGTGTTCTGCTCCTCCAACATATAGATCAACTGGCATAAAGTTCTTCTCAATATCTTTATCAATAATTTCTGTTTTGTTTTGTGGATCAATAAATCTTAAATAATACCAACAAGAACCGGCCCATTGAGGCATAGTGTTTGTTTCTCTCTTAGCGTCTTCTCCGCAACAAGGACATTTAACATTTACCCAATCAGAAATTCCCGCAAGAGGAGACTCTCCCGTTCCCGTTGGTTCATAACTTTCAACAGAAGGTAATTTTAAAGGAAGTTCTTCAAAAGGAACTGGAACAATTCCACATTTAGGACAATGAATTAAAGGTATTGGTTCCCCCCAATAACGTTGACGAGAAAAAACCCAATCCCTTAACTTGTACTTAACTTCTTTTGTCGCTAATTTCTTTTGAAGCAAATAATCCACAATCTTATCTTTTGCTAAATTAGAGTTTAAACCATTAAATTCTCCTGAATTAATTAAAACTCCTTCATCAATAAAAGCTTCTTTGGAAATATCTCCACCAGAGATAACCTCTATAATTTCTAAATTAAACTTCTTTGCAAATTCATAATCTCTTTCGTCATGTGCTGGAACTGCCATCACTGCCCCAGTTCCATAATGTGCTAAAACATAATCAGCAACAAAAACAGGAACCTCTTTTTGATTTATTGGATTAATTGCTTTTACTCCTAAGAGCTCCACTCCTGTTTTTATCTTCACTTCCGAAATTCTTTCTCTTTCTGTTTTTAGTTTTGTCTTATTCAAATAATCATCAAGGGCTTCTTTGTTAGAAATTTTTAATTTAGAAACTATCTCATGCTCTGGAGCTAAAACAAGATAAGTGCATCCAAATAAAGTGTCGGGTCTTGTTGTGAAAACCTTAACTTCTTCATCTCCAACTTTAAAAATAATTTCTGCCCCTTCAGACCTTCCAATCCAATTCTTCTGCATCTCTTTAATTTTTTCTGGCCAGTCTAACCCCTCTAAATCTTCAAGCAGTCTATCGGCATAAGCTGTAATTTTTAAAACCCATTGTCTGATGTTTTTTTGTTCAACAGGAGTTCCACATCTCTCACATCCTCCATTAACCACTTCTTCGTTGGCTAATCCGGTCTTGCAAGAAGGGCACCAATTAATAGGCATTTCTGCTTCGTAAGCCAAACCCTTTTCAAACATTTTTAAAAATATCCATTGAGTCCATTTGAAATAGTCTGGGTCAGTGGTATTAATCTCCTTAGACCAATCATAAGACAATCCCGCTTCTTTTATCTGTCTTTTAATGTTTATTATATTTTCTTTAGTTATTATGGCGGGATGAGTTCCTGTTTTAATTGCATAATTTTCTGCTGGAAGACCAAAAGCATCCCAACCCATTGGATGTAAAACATTATATCCTTGCATTCTTCTAAATCTAGAAATAATATCTGTTGCAACATAACCTTTGAAATGACCTACGTGCAATCCTGCTCCTGATGGATAAGGAAACATGTCCAAAATGTAATTTTTAGGTTTGTTAGAAGCCAACTCTGTTCTAAAAACA
>JAQVBN010000012.1 GCA_028690275.1 Minisyncoccota bacterium
ATTATCTGTCGGGGGCTTCTGCTGGAGCTATAGTAGCTGCTCTTTATTCATTACATAGAAATACTGCTAAAGTAGAAGAGATACTTACTGATTTTAATAAAATAAGATCGCTTATTGATTTTTCTTTTAATGGAGGAATTATAAAAGGAAAAAAGATAACTTCTTTTTTTGAAAATATTTTTGAAGGTAAAAAAATACAAGATTTAGAGATACCAATTTCTATAGTAGCAACAAATTACAACACGGGTGAAGCTGTTGAAATTAGAAGGGGTGATATTGCGCTAGCAGTTAGGGCAAGTATCTCGATTCCTTTTCTTTTTGAATTAGTTAACTATAAGGGAAAAGAATTAGCTGATGGAGGATTGTCTTCCCCTGTACCAATTAATGCTTTAAAAAAATTAGGGGCAGATGTTTTGATAGGCGTAAGGATAGAGGATAAATTAGGATCAAATGAAAGAAAAAATTTTTATTCTATGGCAGAAAGATCGATAAGTATTTTACAACATAATTTATCGGAAGCAGAACTTCAAAAAAGTGATATTTTGATTGATCCTTATTTTGAGGGCTATGGCATTTTAGGATTTCAAAAAGTTATTCGAGGAAAAACTTACGAAGCTATTGAGTCTGGAGAAAAAGCAACTAAAGAACAAATTAATACTATCAAGAAAATAATAGGAGAAGAGAAAGAAATTTCAGGAATTTATAAGTTATAATATTCCGTATTTTTGCTTTAATTCAATGATTCTGTTATAAGATTGAGTAATTTGATCTTCCGAGATTTTGTTTTCTGTTATAGCTTTTTTAATTATACTAACTACTTTTTCAGCGATATCTTCATCATACTCTCTATTGTTGTTTGAAAAAATTAGTAAATCACAACCAGCATTTATTCCTTTGATAATAGCTTCGTCAAAACCAAAATTATCTATAATAGCTCCCATTTGCATATCATCAGAAACGATAATTCCGTTATATCTTAATTCGTCTCTTAAAATATTTTGAAGAAAAATAGGAGACAAGGTAGCAGGATTTTCATTATCGATATTTGTGTTCATTACGTGAGCTGTCATTATCATATCTAGCTTATTATCAGCGATTAATTTTTTGTATGGTAAAAGCTCTGTTTCTTTATTGTAAGTATTAGTTACATCGGTTAATCCTAAATGACTATCGTCTTGAGAACTTCCATGTCCAGGAAAATGTTTAATAGCGGTAGTAATATTATATGCATGCATTGCATCAATAAAATAACTAGCATGATTATAGACTTCTATCGGATCATCTGAAAAAGATCTTTCAAGATAACCAATGACAGGATTTTCAGGATTAACATTAACATCAACCACAGGAGCGAAATTAAGATTAAATCCTAGACTTTGTAATTCTCCTCCCAGAATAGAAGCTTCGTTGAAAGTATTAGAAGCTTCTTCTTTTCCCATTTCAAGAGCACTTTTAATGTTAACAAAACCGTATTTTGTTTTCAGTCTGTTTACATAACCTCCTTCCGCATCAACAGCAACAAATAAATTTTCATTTGTTAAAGTTTTTATATTATCAATTAATTTTTTTGTTTGTTCGGGGCTTTTAATATTTCTTTCCGAGGTTTTTGTAGGAACGTCATAATCGAAAAGAATAACCCCCCCGATATTATATTTATTAATGTCTTGAATTATTTTTGAAGAAGAATCTACTTCTAGCCCTCTAAAGCCCAAGATTAACATTTCTCCTATTTTTTCATCAATTGTGGGAACCTTTTCTTTTTTATTTAAAAAAGGAATGGCGATTAAAGTTAAACAAAATAGGACAATAAACAGTAATAATATTTTTTTATTCATTTAGTTGAAAATTTATCTACTTATTGTTATATTATAGTAAAGATAATTAAACAAAACAAGTTATGAAAAAAAATATTATATTACTTATAATGATTATAGTTTTTGGAGCAGTGTGTTTTTATTTGGGAAATACTTTTGATTTAGCGGAAACTAAAAATTATTACATAGAACAAGGTTATTCTTTTAAAGCTCCTAACGGATGGACGGAAACTAATGAGTTAGGAACAACAGCATTTTTAAATGAAGCTGAAGATAATGGAGATAATCCTTTTAAATCTTATATATTTTTTGTAAAGGACAGTCTCTTGGGAAGAACATCAGAGCAATATTTTGAATATATAAAAAGAAACATTGAAGAGAATTCAGAAAGTGTTGAAATTTTAGAAGAGAAGGATGAGGGAAGTTTTCATATTATTTATTTAAAGACCGTTCAGGGAGAGGTTGGATATATTGTTGCTATGGCATTTTTACCAGGAGCAAACGATACATATTCGATTGTTAGTTTAAATACATTAGAAGCAGAATTAGAAACAACAAGACCTGTTTTTGAAGAAACTTATAGAAGTTTTAGTTTACGATAATAGCTTGTAAAATTTATTGAAAAAAATATAATATAAAAGTATGGAAAATATTTCATTTGAAGATTTTAAGAAAATTGATTTAAGGGTTGTAAAAATTATAGCTGTTGAAAAAATAGAAGATTCACAAAAACTTTTAAAAATAAAGGTTAGTGTTGGAGAAGAAGAAAGAACCGTTGTTTCTGGGGTTGCAGAATATTACTCTTCAGAAGATTTGATTGGGAAGGAGGTGATTATGATTTTAAACTTGGCACCAAAAATAATTTTTGGAGTAGAAAGTCATGGAATGTTGCTTTTTTCTAAAAAAGAAGATAAGCCAATAGTTTTAAAGCCAGAAGAAGAAGTTCTTCCTGGGGAAATAATTAGTTAAATATAAAAATATATGGACGACATAAATTTTAATAATCAAGTTGGACCAGATCCAATAAATGCTTTTCCTAAAAAAGAGCAGAATCAACTTCCAGTTAAACCTGTTTTTAAAAAAGAAAACAATTTGCATCCTTTGACAAAAATTACTTTAGTTTTTGCCATTATCTTTTTTGTAGTTATTTCTTTTTACATTGTTAATCTTTTTTTGACAGATAATAATAAAGAAGTAGCAAACGAAGTTGAAAAAACTATTAGTGTTAGTTCTAGCGCAACAGTTTATGAGTTTTCTGAGTTTGCAGTAGTTAATATTAGCACAGAGACTTCGGGGGTTTTGTTGAGTGAAGTTGTTCCTCAAAATTTTAAAAAAACACTGACAGTTTCTTCTGCTATCGAACAAGAAGGTGTTAGCGACATAACTAGCGTAGAATATTCAGTAAGTCCTAAATATCAAAAAAGTGGAGACAATATAGTCATTGCTTCTTATACAGTCAAAGAAGTTATTAAAGTCAAAATGCCAATAGAGAAAGTTGATAGTATTTTAGAAATAGCACTTAATGCTGGCGCTAATTCTATAAGTGATTTAATTTTTGAAGTAAAAGATTTTGATAAACTTATTTTAAATGCAAAGTCTACAGCTATTACTTCAGCAGAGAAAGGAGCTAAGGTTGTTGCCGAAAAGTTAAACTTAGAATTGGGAGAATTGATAGGTTATTCAGATAATTTAATTGATGAGAATAATAATTTTGCAACAGTGAGTGTTAATCTTATTTATTCCGTAAAATGAAAAATAGTAATTTAATAATAAATATAATATTAATAATCGTATTTGTCTTTTTGATGTATTTTGTTGTACAATTTATCTCTCAAATAGGAGCTAAAGAAAGCACCGCTTCTCTTACTGATTCATTGCAAATGGAAAACATTGTAGACGACGATTCAAATGAAATGAAAAACGTAGATATAGAAATTTTAAAAGAAGGTGAGGGTGATGTTTCTAGGGTAGGAGACACATTAACAGTTCATTACACAGGAACTCTTGAGAACGGAGTTAAATTTGACTCAAGTGTTGATAGAGGAACTCCTTTTCAATTCACTTTAGGAAATCATTCAGTTATTGAGGGATGGGAACAAGGAATGCTTGGCATGAAAGTGGGGGAAACTAGAAAACTTCACATACCATATGAACTAGCATATGGGGAAGGAGGATATCCTCCAATAATTCCAGAGAAGGCTGATTTGTATTTTGAAGTTGAACTTTTAAGAATTAATTAAAATGAATAAATTTTTAACTCCATTTTTAGTTTTTTTAGGACTTTTTTCATTTATTAATTTCGCTCATGCGGAAATTAATACTTTTGATGATGTTGTAGATATTGATATTTTTTATAGTAAGACTTGTAGTCATTGTTCAGCCGCAAATGAATTTTTAAGTAAAGTTTCTTTACAAGACAGTAATATTAAAGTTGAAAAATTTGATATTGCCGAAAGAAAGTCTGTTGAATTATTGCAACAATATTATAAAAAATATCAAGTAGAGGAAGAATATCGAGGAGGTGTTCCGGCAATTTTTATTGAAAATTATTATTTTATTGGTTTCGAAGAAGGAAAATCGGAAACGAACATAAAGAACGTTATTGATTCTCTTGTTCAAGAAGAAGGTGTTATTAATAATGGAGAACATTTGAGTGGAAATTATTCTGAAATTAATGATTTAACAAAAGAAGTCGACATACCTTTAATAGGAACCATTAAATTAGACAAAGCCTCTCCTTTAATTTTTTCTATTATCTTTGGTACTTTAGATGGATTTAATGCTTGTGCGATGTCTGCCCTAGCTTTTCTTTTAGCGGTTTTAATTGGTGTTGGTAGTAGAAAGAAATTAATTCTTTTGGGAAGCATTTTTATTTTAACTTCGGGAATAGTTTATTATATTTTTATTGCCTCTTGGCTTAATATTTTTCTACTTTTACCTCATTTAGATATTATAACGCTAATTATGGGAGTATTGATTATTTTCTTTGGTATTTTTATTCTAAAGGAATATTTTGATGGAGTAATTTGTAAGTTATGCGAAGTTAGTCCTAAGAATGAAAATTGGTTTTCTAAAAATCAAAAGAAGTTATTGTTAAAAATTCAAGAAATAGTAAATTCTGAAAAATCAATATTTTTTATAATAGGAGGAGTTATATTTATCGCGGTAGGGGTTAACTCTATAGAACTTGTTTGTTCTTTTGGGCTTCCTGTTGCTTTTACTAAAATATTAACTTCATATAACTTATCTTCTCTTTCATACTATTTTTATCTTTTAATATATGATATATTTTACATGTTAGATGATTTTGTTATTTTCCTGATTGCCGTTTTTACTTTTAATTTAGCTCAAGAGTCTGAAAAATATATCAAAGCAGCAAAATTTATTTCAGGAGTTTTGTTAATTGTTTTGGGTATCGTTATAATCTTTTTTCCTGATCTTTTAGGAGCAATATGATATTAAGAAAAACAACACTATACATGCTTTTAATCATTCTAACAATTACTTTTATTGTTTTAATTGCTAGAATAACTATTTTGTGAGAAAAATATTTAGAGATATTAAAGAGTGTAAAAAATGTTCTTTGTGTAAAAAAAGAAATTTGCCAACTATATATTGTGGAAACTTGAAAAGTAAAATTTTATTTATCGGAGAAGCTCCTGGAAAAAATGAAGACGAGACAGGAATTCCTTTTTGCGGAAGAGCTGGAAAAATATTAGAAGAACTTTTAAGTTCGATTAATTTAAAAAGAGAGGATGTTTATATTACCAATATTGTGAAATGTAGACCTCCTAAAAATAGGGATCCCAAGGAAATAGAAATTAAAAAATGTGTAGGTTTTTTAGAGAAAGAGATTGCGCTTATTAAACCAAAAATTATTTGTCCGCTAGGAAGATTTTCAAGTAAGTATATTTTAAAAAAATATTTTGAAAAAAATTTTGAGATCGGAGAAGTTCATGGAAAAGTTTTTAAGAAAGATGGGGTGATTATTATTCCCATGTATCATCCAGCGGCAACTATTTATGATAATAAAAAGAAAATAATCTTAAAAAAAGATTTTAAAAAAATAATAAATAATTTATAAAAAAAATGATAGACTTAACAAACGGTCAAATAACCCCAGAGTTAATGCCAGTATTTTTAGCAGTTGTTCTTTTTGAACTAATCTTAAAGGGCTTTGCTCTTTGGAAGGCGGCTAAAAAAGATGATAAATATTGGTTTATTGCTATTCTTGTTTTAAATACAATAGGAATACTTCCTTTGATTTATCTTGTTTTTATAAAAAGAGATGTTCATAAAAGTTAAGTGTCATCCTTCTTCTAAAAAAGAAATTTTTGAAAAAAAAGATGAAAACTCTTTCGAGATTTTTATAAAAGAAAAACCAGAAAGAGGTGAGGCGAATAAAAAAGTCACTGAAATTCTAGCAGAGATTTATGGCGTTTCTCATAAGAAGTTAAGAATAATAAAAGGGGCAAAGAGCCCAAGTAAGATTTTCGAAATACATGATTAATTATTATTACGATATTATATTTAATTTTTTTAATAATCCCGTTATTTTAATTCCTTTAGTTGCTTGGTTTATTACTCAAACAATCAAAGTTGTTATTATTGCGATAAAAGATAAGAAGTTTAACTTCGAGTTGTATTTTATCCCAGGAGGTTTTCCTAGTTCTCACAGTGCTTTTGTAACTGCTCTTTGTGTGGTTGTTGGAATGATGTCTGGTTTTGATTCTACTATTTTTGGGGTTTCTTTGGGTTTTACAGTTTTTGTTTTGTACGATGCTTCTGTTATTAGAAGAGCAGCTCAAAAACAGGCAAGATCTCTAAATGAATTGATGCAGTTTGTAAACATTAAAAAAATGGAACCTTTAAGAGATGTTTTGGGGCATAGTTTTTTTGAGGTTTTATCTGGATCAATTATCGGAATTGCTACAGGGATTTTAATGATGCTTTAGAATGGATTTACCAGAAGATTACAAAAAGGGATATAAAGATTTTTTAGGAATTAAGATAGACCTTTCTTTAAGACCTTTAATCCCTAGAGAAGAGACTGAATTTTGGGTCTCTTTAGTTTTAAAAGAAATAAAAGAAGGAGCAAGATGTTTAGATTTATTTTCTGGTTCGGGATGTGTTGGGGTTTCTATTTTAAAAAGCATAAAAGATTCTTATTGTGATTTTGGAGAAATTGAAGATAGGTTTTTAAAACAAATTAAAATTAATTTAAAAGATTTTAAAGGGGATCGATATAAGATAATAAAAACCGACATTTTTTCAAACATTTTTGAAACTTATGATTTTATTTTAGCTAACCCTCCTTATGTGGCAGAAAAAAGGAGAGATGAGGTTGGGGATGATGTTATGGAATATGAGCCCCATATTGCTTTATTCTCCGGAGATGATGGATTAGATATAATTAAAGTCTTAATTAATCAAGGATATGAATATTTAAACAAAGGTGGTCTTTTAGTAATTGAGCACGATGAGTTGCAAAAAGAGCTCATAGAGAAGCTTATTTTAAAAAATAAATATTCTCATTATGAGTTCTGTAAAGATCAATTTGATAAATATAGATTCGTAAAAATATATAAATAAAATGATAGAATATATTATATTAGGAATATTACAAGGAGTGCTTGAATGGATACCAGTTTCTTCAGAGGGAATGGTAGCTCTTTTTTCAAATTATTTTATAAAGGATTTGAATGCGATTGATGTTTCCATTTTTCTTCATATGGGGACGTTTTTAGCAGTTATGTTTTATTTTTATAAAGATTGGATAGAGATATTATCCTTTAAGAGAAATGATTTGTTTAAATTTATTTTTATCGCCACCTTTATTTCTGGCATATTAGGATTTTTATTATATAATGTTTCTAAAGAAATTGTGATGGGGGGAGGTTTATTATTCTTGATGGGATTAGGACTTCTTTTGACTTCTTATTTTCAAAAGAAGAAATTTAATTTTAATATTAATAAGAAGTATGCTCCATGGATCGTTGGATTACTTCAAGGTTTTTCTGCTATTCCAGGAGTTTCAAGATCAGGATCTACTATTTTCGGAATGTCTTTATTTGAAAAAGATCCGTTTCAGATTTTAAAAATATCTTATTTATTGTCAGCGCCACTTGTTTTTTGTTCTTCTGCATATTTATATATTAAAGATCCTGCAATTGTGAACAACGAATCATTATTAGCTTTGTTATTTGCTTTTATTTTTGGTATTTTAACTTTAAAATTTTTATTAAAAATTGTTCAAAAAATTAATTTCTCAATGTTTACTTTAATTTTCGGAATTTTTTGTATTTTAAGTGGAATCGTTACTTACTTCATATGATTCAAGAAGAATTAAAAGAATTTAAAAATAAAGAACAAGCAAAAATATTGTCTTATTTTTTTAAAACTGGAAAAGGACAATATGGAGAGGGGGATGTTTTTTGGGGAATAAAAGTCCCTCAATCAAGAATAGTTGCTAAAAAGAATTTAAATGCTTCCTTTAAAGAGCTGCAAGGGCTTTTAGATAGTGGGATTCATGAATGCAGATTAACGGCTCTTTTGATACTAGTTGAAAATTTTAAAAAAGAAGAGAGTGAAAAAATAATTAAATTTTATTTAAAAAATTTAAAGAATATTAATAATTGGGATTTAGTAGATTTGTCTTGTCCCAACATTCTTGGAAAGTATTTACTTAAAAGAGATAGGAAAATATTATATGAGTTGTCTTGTTCCGATAATTTATGGGAGAAAAGAATTGCTATAGTTTCGACTTATTACTTTATTAAGAATAATGATTTTGAGGATACGATAAAGATTTCTAAAACTCTTTTAAAAGAAGAACATGATTTAATTCACAAAGCTGTTGGTTGGATGCTTAGGGAAGTTGGAAAAAGAGATGAAAAATTATTAATTGCCTTTCTTGAAAAAGAATATTATAATATTCCTAGGACAGCATTAAGATACGCTATAGAAAGGTTGGAAGAGTCAAAAAGAAAATATTTTTTAAATAAAAAGTATGAAAAGTAAATCATTTACATTAATTGAATTATTGGTAGTTATTGTAATTATTGGTATTTTAGCTGGAGTAATTACTATTAGCACAGTTTCATATATAGGAAAAGCTAATCTTGCTAAAGCGCAGGCTTTTTCAGGAAATGTCCAAAATCAAATATTGGGAAATTTAGTTTCTGAATGGACTTTTAATAACGCAAGCGATGTTGAGGAAGATACTTGGGGCAACAATGAAGGAACCGCTCATGGTTCCCTAATCCTAGCTTCAAAGGAAAATTGTCTTTATGGAACTTGTTTAAGTTTTGATGGGGCGGATGATTATATTGATCTGGGAGGAAGTAGCACTTTAAATCCAACTAACAATATGACAATTTCTTTGTGGATTAATCGTTCCAATGAAGATACTTCTCAAATGCCTTTATTCTCTAGGTGGGGACCTTTAGCCGCAGATTATTCTTATATGCTTTATATTCTTTCCAATAAGGCATATGTAGTTGTAAGATCGGATTTGGGAGTAGATAGGAATGTGGCGGGAACAACTTCAATAAAACAGGATACTTGGTATTTTATTGCTTTCTCGTTTAATGGAAACGAGCCTCGTTTATATATAAATGGTGAAATGGAGGGTGCGTTTTCTGGAACTCAGATAAGTTCCATTCGTCAGAACGAAACTCCAACTCTTATGGGAAAAAAAGGTGATTCTTCAACGGCTTGGTTTAATGGACTAATGGATGATGTCCGTTTTTATGATCTGGCCCTACCTTCTTCTCGAGTTAAACAAGAGTATGTTGCCGGACTAGATTCTTTAATGAGTAGAGGTTTGATTTCAAAGCAGGAATATGATCAAAAAATAGAAGCATTAGCTTTGAATTAATCACAACATATTTTTAAATTAAAAGAAGGGTTTTTAAAAGCTCTTTTTTTGTATATAATAAAATTATGGATTTATTTGAAGGATTAAATAAAGAACAAAAAGAAGCTGTAAAATACGACAAAGGGCCGCTTTTGATTGTGGCTGGAGCGGGTACTGGAAAAACAACAGTTTTAACTAGAAGAGTTGCTTACCTTATTTCCAAAGGAGTTAAGTCTAATGAAATACTAGCACTAACCTTTACAGAAAAGGCAGCTTCTGAAATGGAAGATAGAGTAGAGAAGCTTTTAGATTTTGGATATTATGATTTTTGGATTTCTACTTTTCATGCTTTTTGTGACCGAGTTTTAAAAAATAATGGACTTGAAATTGGCATCCCTACAAACTATAGATTGATTAATGAAACAGGGGCTTGGGTTTTAATTAAAAGAAACTTTGATAAATTTTCTTTTTTGAAAGAGTATCGTCCACTTGGCAATCCAACAAAGTTTATCCATGCCTTAATTCATCATTTTCAAACTTGTAAAAATGAAGGAATTTATCCTGAAGATTATTTAGAATATTCTGATCGTTTACAAAAAGAATTATCTTCAAACGACGACCTGGAAAGTATTCAGATAAAAGAAATTGCCGAAGCTTACAAGACTTATCAACAGCTATTACTTGATAATAATTTCTTAGATTTTGGTGATTTAATAAATTACACAAATAAGCTTTTTGATAAAAGACCAAAAATAATAGAAAAGTTTAGGGAGCAATTTAGATATGTTATGGTGGATGAATTTCAGGATACTAATTTTGTTCAATATGAACTTGTTAAAAAGATAGCTCAACCAAAGAACAATCTTACTGTTGTTGGAGACGACGATCAGTGCTTGCCAGGAAGTACAATTATAGAAAAATATTTAGGCGATTTTTCTAAAAAAATTAAGATTAAAGATGTCGCCAAAGGAGATGAGATTTTGGTGGGTGTTGGGAGGGGGGACGTTGGAGTTTCTAAAGTTTTGAATATTCTTAAAAATAAGAAAAAAGCTAATTTTGTAACT